>NZ_DITB01000087.1 GCF_002422095.1 Flavobacterium sp. UBA6195 | reverse complement strand
AATTAGTGGGACTTTATCAATGGGTATGGAATATTGATGGAGGTTTTAATTGGTATGCAGGTGCAGGTGCAGGTATTGGTAGTTGGAACTACAATAACTCTGGAATAAAAGATAATGGTAGTTTTGTATTAGCTGCAGGTGACATAGGTATAGAATATAATTTTAGTGAAGCCCCTATTCAACTTTCATTAGATTTCAGACCTGAAATTTACTTTGGAGGAGATTATTCTGATTTCAGAGATGGTTTTGGACCCGATATTGCATTAGGAATTAGATATAAATTTGATTAAGATATTATTATAAAAAAAACCTGACTAAATTTAGTCAGGTTTTTTTTATAATAATAAATATGTTATCCTAATACTTCTTTTACTTTTTTACCAATCTCAGCTGGAGAATCTACAACGTGAATTCCGTTTTCTCTCATGATGCGTTTTTTAGCTTCTGCTGTATCATCAGCACCACCAACGATTGCACCTGCATGACCCATTGTTCTTCCTTTTGGAGCTGTTTCACCTGCGATGAATCCAACAACTGGTTTACGATTTCCGTCAGCTTTAATCCAACGAGCAGCATCAGCTTCTAATTGACCTCCGATTTCACCAATCATGATGATAATTTCAGTTTCTGGGTCATTCATTAATAATTCAACCGCTTCTTTAGTAGTTGTTCCAATAATTGGGTCACCACCAATTCCGATAGCTGTAGTAATTCCTAAACCTTGTTTTACAACTTGGTCAGCAGCTTCATATGTTAAAGTACCTGATTTAGATACGATACCAACTGTTCCTTTTTTGAAAACGAAACCAGGCATAATACCTACTTTAGCTTCTTCTGGAGTAATTACACCAGGACAGTTAGGACCAACTAAACGGCAATCTTTTCCTTTAATATAATCATACGCTTTAATCATATCTGCAACTGGAATACCTTCAGTAATACAAATGATTACTTTGATACCAGCCTCAGCAGCTTCCATAATTGCATCCGCAGCAAATGCAGGCGGAACGAAGATAATTGAAGTATCTGCTCCTGCTTTTTCAACAGCATCTTTAACTGTGTTGAAAACAGGACGGTCTAAATGCATAGTTCCTCCTTTTCCTGGAGTTACACCACCTACAACATTTGTTCCGTATTCAATCATTTGTGAAGCGTGGAAAGTTCCTTCGCTACCTGTAAATCCTTGAACAATTATTTTTGAATTTTTATTTACTAAAACGCTCATGATATATGAATTAAATTGTGTTTAAATTTGTGATGCAAAAGTAAGTTTTTTACCAATTAATCACGAAATTTTAATAGTATTTTTTTAGTTAGGTTTGCTAATTTGGTATCCTTTTACAATTTTATTGCCGTCAAATTCCCAAATAACAACAAATTTTGCAATAAGAATAAACTCTTTTGGATTTTCTATAGTAGTAACTTTATGATTGTATTTCACTACAAATTGATTGTTTTCCTCGATAATATGTGAAATTTCCATATAAGAATCAACATAATTTTGTTTCAGCTCATTTGCTAGATTAACAATATCCTGTTTATTCATCTTAACATTACCTTGAGAACTATCCCAATCTAAAACAAAATCATCTTGTAAAAGTTCATTTAAAAAAACTTCATTTCGAATACCGTCTTCTTTATACAAAAATTCGATTTTTTCTTTATTTGTCATTTTGTTTTAATTTTTCAATAATTTCTGGAATACGTTTTACGTTGGCCAATTGTTTTAATTTCTCACGAGATTCTTCAATTGGAGTTCCAAAATATGTTTTTCCTCCTTCAATTGATTTGGTAACTCCGGTTTGTCCCATAACAACAGCTTTTGAACCAATAATAATTCCGCTTGTAGTTCCAACTTGTCCCCAAAGGGTAACTTCATCTTCGATAACCACACAACCTGCAATTCCAGTTTGTGAAGCAATCAAACATTTTTTACCAATTACAGTATCGTGACCTACATGCACTTGATTGTCTATTTTAGTTCCAGCTCCAATAGTAGTATCGCCTGTAACTCCTTTATCAATCGTACATAAAGCACCTATTCCCACATTATCTTCAATAACTACTCGCCCACCTGATAACAATTGGTCAAAACCTTCTGGACGTTTTTTATAATAGAAAGCATCAGCTCCTAAAATGGTTCCAGCATGAATCATTACGTTATCACCAATTACGGTGTTATCGTAAATCGTAACATTGGCATGAATCAAACAATTTTTACCAATTTGAACATTGTGTCCAATGAAACAATTGGGTTGAATAACCGTTCCTTCTCCTATTTTAGCAGAATCAGAAATAGCACTATTTGATGCTTGAAAAGGTCTGAAATGTTTCGTAAGTTTATTAAAATCTCTAAAAGGATCATCAGAAATCAACAACGCTTTTCCTTCTGGACATGCCACTTCTTTATTAATTAAAATAATAGTTGCAGCCGATTGAAGTGCTTTGTCATAATATTTAGGATGATCTACAAATACAATATCTCCTGGCTCCACCACATGAATTTCATTCATACCGTGAACAGGAAAATCAGCATCACCCACAAAATTACAATTGATAATTTGGGCAATATCTTTTAGAGGATAAACTTTTGGAAATTTCATTTAATATTGATTAATGGATAGCAATTAGTGATAAGTAAAATAAAAAGAGTAATTAGTTCTTTGGTTAATTACTAATTACTCTTCACTTTTTACTTTTAATTATTCTTTTACTCTTTCCATGTAGTTTCCAGTTGCTGTATCAATTTTGATTTTATCACCTTCATTGATAAACAACGGAACGTTTACTGTAGCTCCTGTTTCAACAGTTGCAGGTTTTGTAGCATTAGTAGCTGTATTTCCTTTAACTCCTGGCTCAGCATAAGTCACTTCTAAAACGATAGAAGCTGGCATATCTACTGATAAAGGCGCTTCTGTTTCAGCGTTGATTTGAATCATTACATTAGTTCCTTCTTTTAATAAATCTGGAGCATCTAATACTTTTTTGTCTAATGTAATTTGCTCAAATGATTCGTTATTCATGAAGTGAAATTGATCCCCTTCAGCATATAAATATTGAAATGTATGTGTTTCAACACGTACTTCATCAATTTTGTGTCCAGCAGAAAATGTGTTATCTAATACTTTTCCGTTTGTTAACGATTTTAATTTTGTTCTTACGAAAGCTGGTCCTTTACCTGGTTTAACGTGAAGAAACTCGATGATTTTATAAATATCGTTATTGTATTTGATACATAATCCGTTTCTAATATCTGATGTACTTGCCATTTTGTTTGTATTTGATGTTTATTAACTAATTTTTAAATCTTAAATTGAACTTGTATAACCTTTCATGATTCCTCGAGAAGAATTTTTGATGAAATCTAGAATTTCATCGCGCTCTGGAGTTGCCTCCATTTCAGCTTCAATAATACTTACTGCTTGAGAAGTATTGTAGTTTTTTTGATATAAAATTCTATATATATCCTGAATCTCTCTAATTTTTTCAGTTGTAAAACCTCTTCTTCTTAAACCAACAGAATTGATTCCTACATATGAAAGTGGTTCTTTTGCAGCTTTTGTGTAAGGAGGAACATCTTTACGAACCAAAGAACCGCCAGAAATCATAGCATGGTCTCCAATAGAAATAAATTGGTGTACTGCTGCTAAACCTCCTATGATAGCAAAATTACCAACCGTAACGTGTCCAGCTAAAGCAACACCATTTACGATAATTGCATTATCACCAATATGACAATCATGTGCAATGTGAGCAGTTGCCATAATCAAACAATTTTTACCAATTACCGTTTGACCTGAGGCTACTGTTCCTCTATTAATTGTTACACATTCTCTTACAGTTGTATTATCGCCAATAACAGCTAATGAGTCTTCACCACCAAATTTTAAATCTTGTGGAACCGCTGAGATTACAGCTCCTGGAAAAATATTGCAATTTTTACCAATACGTGCCCCTTCCATTATGGTTACATTTGAACCAATCCAAGTTCCTTCTCCTATTTCAACATTGTTATGAATAGTAGTAAAAGGATCAATTACTACGTTTCTTGCTATTTTGGCACCTGGGTGCACATAAGCTAATGGTTGATTCATATATCTTTTAGTTATTAGTAATTAGTGATTAGTGATTAGTCTTTTATGTAATTTTAACTAATTCTAAATTCTAATTGCTTTGTTTTTACTATTTCACTTTAACTATTTGCGCCATTAATTCGGCTTCTGAAACTAATTTACCATTTGCATAGGCATACGCTTGCATATGACAAATACCTCTTCTGATTGGTGATAACAAATCACATTTAAAGAATAAGGTATCGCCTGGTAGTACTTTATTTTTAAACTTAACATTATCGATTTTCATAAAATAAGTCAAGTAATTTTCTGGATCTGAAACTGAGCTCAAAATTAGAATTCCTCCCGTTTGAGCCATTGCTTCAATTTGTAATACTCCTGGCATAACAGGTGCTCCTGGAAAATGTCCTATAAAGAAATCTTCATTCATAGTCACATTTTTTAATCCTACCACATGAGTATCTGTCAATTCTAAAATTTTATCAACCAACAAAAATGGTGGACGATGAGGCAGTAAATTCATGATTCCATGAATATCCAATACGGGTTCTTTGTTAATGTCATATTGAGGAACATTATTTCGCTCTTCAGCTTTAATAATTTTAGCCATTTTTTTTGCAAACTGGGTGTTTACATAATGGCCAGGTTTGTTTGCAATTACTTTTCCTTGAATACGAGTTCCGATTAATGATAAATCTCCTACAACATCTAACAACTTATGACGAGCCGCTTCATTAGGAAAATGCAACGTTAAGTTATCTAAAATTCCATTTGGTTTAACAGAAATAGTTTCTTTATTAAAGGCTTTTTTCAAATTTTCCATTGTTTCTGTAGAAATCTCTTTGTCCACATAAACAATAGCATTATTCAAATCTCCTCCTTTAATTAGCCCATTATTCAACAAAGCTTCTAACTCGTGTAAAAAACTAAATGTTCTACAATCTGCAATTTCCGATTTAAAATCTTTGATTCCTTTCATTGTTGCATTTTGAGTACCTAGCACTTTAGTACCAAAATCAACCATGGTTGTAACGCAATATTCTTCTGATGGGATAACCGTAATTTCGCTACCTGTAGCTTCATCTAAATATGAAATAACCTCCTTAACTACATATACTTTTCTATCCGCATCTTGATCAACAATACCTGCTTTTTCAATAGCTTCTACAAAATATTTTGAAGAACCATCCATTATAGGAAGTTCAGATGCGTTTAATTCAATAATAATATTATCTAAATCACTACCTACAATAGCAGCCAAAACATGTTCAGGTGTTTGAATCATAACGCCTCTTTTTTCAAGATTTGTACCACGTTGTGTATTCACTACATAATTAGCATCTGCTTCGATGATAGGTTGACCTTCTAAATCAACCCTAACAAAGGTAAAACCATTATTAACTGGCGCAGGTTTTAATGTCATAGTAACCTCTTGCCCAGTATGAAGTCCAACACCTTTTAGGGAAATTTCGTTAGCGATGGTTTTTTGTTTAACCATGATTATAATATTTATTTTGGATTATTGTTTTTTTAAATTTTCGATATCTGCAACAATTTTAGGTAAATTTCTAAAATGAACAAAAGACTTAGCAAAATCACCATAATTGAAGGCTGGGCTTCCTTGAACTACTTCACCATCTCCTAAGCTTTTACCTATTCCTGATTGTGCTTGAATTTTAACATTATTACCAATTGTAATATGCCCAACAATTCCTACTTGACCACCAATCATACAATTTTTGCCAATTTTTGTAGAACCCGCAATTCCTGTTTGAGAAGCAATTACTGTATTTTCGCCAATTTCAACATTATGAGCTACTTGAATATGATTATCAAGTTTGACTCCTTTTCTTATTATTGTTGAACCTAAAGTAGCTCTATCGATTGTAGAACAAGCTCCGATTTCTACATCATCTTCTATGATAACATTACCTATTTGTGGTACTTTTTTGTAAGTTCCGTCTTCTTGAGGTGCAAATCCAAATCCATCAGAACCTACAATAGTTCCCGAATGAATTGTACAATTGTTACCAATTACCGTTTCTGAATAAATTCTTACTCCTGCAAAGAAAACGCAACCATCACCAATAATTACATTATCACCAATAAAACTATTAGGATAAATTTTCACATTGTTGCCAATAACTACATTTTTACCAATATAGCAAAAACTACCCAGATATAAATCTGAACCATAAGTAACTCCTTCAGAAATAACAGAAGGTTGCTCAATTCCTGATTTCATCAATTTTACTTGATTGTAATACTCTAAAAGTTGAGAAAACGCTTTATATGCATCTTCAACTTTTATAAGAGTTGTAGAAATTTCTTGTTCAGGCTCAAAGGTGTTATTAACAATTGTAACTGTTGCTTGAGTAGAATAAATATGATTAATATATTTTGGATTAGCAAGAAAAGTTAAAGAACCTTCTGTTCCTTCTTCTATTTTAGCCAATTTGTAGACTTCCGCTTCAGGATTACCTACCACTTCGCCTTGTAAAATTCCTGCTATTTGAGCTGCTGTAAACTTCATTTATTTAATTTATTCGATTTAATCAGACCACATGAAACCACTTCATCTTGGCAAAAATATAAAATTTAATTAAAATGTTAACGTTCTAACAAGACTTTTGGAAAACAAATAAAATATTTTGTAACGGGTTTTGATAATGCTTTTAAATGCAATTGGTCTGATGCTTCCACTACATCTTCAATGGTTTTATCCTTTTTCAAAATTCGGATAGGCTCACTTGACTTGCTGTAGGCTTGATTTTTCAACTTGCCTTTGAATACAAAATAATCTGCTTCTTTATCAGAAATACCAGTAATTGAAACATATTTATCTTTAAAAGCTAACAAGTTCTCTTTGTTAGGTTTATCATCACTCATTTGAATCTTTAGTAAATCACGATTAAGTATCATTCGGCAAAGTGATTGTAACACAAAATCATCATGAAATTGCCAAACTTTTATCGCACCTAAAACATCATAATCATCTAAATACGAAAACTTATCTAAAACACTTTTATCGAAATCAGCCAAGGAAATTTTGTTTTGTAAAAAGAATTGCAACGGTTCGCTACATGGCAAAACAATTCCTTTTTGAGTTAATTCTTTGGCACGCTTTAAAATTTTGGTCAAGATTAATTCCGCAACAACACTAGTTTTGTGCAAATACGCTTGCCAATACATCAATCTTCTAGCCACCAAAAACTTTTCAACCGAATAAATTCCTTTTTCTTCGATAACCAAATAATCATTTTGAACATTCATCATTTGGATTAAACGTTCGCTGTTGATGTTACCTTCGGCTACACCGCTGTAAAAACTATCGCGTTTTAGATAATCCATTCGATCCATATCCAACTGACTTGATATTAATTGCAACATGAATTTTCTATGATATTCGCCTTTAAAAACTTGAATCGCAAGTGATAATTTCCCATCAAATTCTTTATTTAATTGTTCCATAAATAAGAGCGATAATTCTTCATGATGCACTTCTTCGACAATACTATGTTCCATAGCGTGACTGTACGGACCGTGGCCAATATCGTGTAACAAAATCGCAATATACAGCGCATTTTCTTCTTCTTCCGAAATAGAAACACCTTTAAATTGCAAGGTTTGAACCGCTTTTTGCATGATGTGCATACAACCTAAAGCATGATGAAAACGTGTATGATGCGCTCCTGGATACACCAAATACGACATTCCCATTTGGGAAATTCTTCGTAAACGTTGAAAGTAAGGATGCTGAATTAAATCATAAATTAAACTATTGGGAATGGTAATAAAACCATAAATAGGATCGTTAAATATTTTGAGTTTGTTGGTTTGGCTCACAATTTGATAATTTTAGTAACAAATGTAGCGATTTTTTACAAAATGAAATCGTTTAAAAGTATTGAAAATTTTATACAATATTTAATACAAACCTCGTTTAATAAATAGTAACTTGCACACAAATTAAGAAATATGAGTCAGATAAAAATACTTTGGGTAGACGATGAAATTGATTTATTGAAACCCCATATCTTGTTTTTAGAAAAGAAAAATTATCACGTAACCACTTGCAATAACGGACAAGACGCTATCGATTTGTTCGAAGAAAATAATTTCGATATTGTTTTCTTAGACGAAAATATGCCAGGTTTAAGCGGTTTAGAAACTTTATCTGAATTAAAAGAAAAGAAATCTTCGGTTCCGGTGATTATGATTACCAAAAGTGAAGAAGAATACATCATGGAAGAAGCCATCGGTTCTAAAATTGCCGATTATTTGATAAAACCGGTAAATCCAAATCAGATTTTATTGAGTTTAAAGAAAAATTTAGACCATTCACGTTTAATTTCTGAAAAAACAACTTTGGATTACCAGAAAGAATTTCGAAAAATTGCAATGGATATGGCTATGGTTCGTACCTATGAAGATTGGGTAGAATTGTATAAAAAACTGTTGTTTTGGGAACTTGAGTTGGAAAACATAGAAGACCAAAGCATGGTAGAAATTTTAGAAAGTCAAAAAATAGAAGCTAATGTGCAATTTGGAAAATTCATCGAACGTAATTACGAAGATTGGTTCCAACCAAAAGCAGACAAACCAATTCTTTCTCATGAAATTTTTGGTGAATTAGTTGCACCTGAAATCCGTAAAAAAGACAAACCCATTTTATTTGTTGTCATTGATAACTTACGTTACGACCAATGGAAAGCGTTTGAAAGTGTGGTAAACAATCACTACAAATTAGAAAAAGAAGTGAGCTACTTCTCTATTCTGCCAACGGCAACTCAATATGCGCGTAATGCTATTTTCTCGGGATTAACTCCGTTGGAAATGGAAAAGAAATTTCCACAATATTGGAAAAACGATCCTGATGAAGGTGGTAAAAATCTGTACGAAGGCGAATTTTTAACAGAACAATTAAAACGTTTGGGATTAAACATCAAACAAGAATATTATAAGATTACCAATTTTGCTTCGGGAAAAAAATTAGCAGATAATTTCAAATCATTAAAAAACAACGATTTGACTACGATAGTTTATAATTTCGTAGATATGTTATCGCACGCTAAAACCGAAATGGATGTAGTGAAAGAATTGGCTTCAAACGATAAAGCATATCGTTCTTTAACGGCAAGTTGGTTCAAGAATTCTCCACTTTTGGATATGATTCAACAAGCACAACAACTTGGTTTTAAATTAATTATAACCACTGACCACGGAACTATTAATTGTAAAAATCCGTCAAAGGTAATTGGTGATAAAAATACGAGTTTGAATCTTCGCTATAAAACAGGAAGAAGTTTAACTTATGAAGACAAAGATGTTTATGCTGTGAAAGATCCGAAGAAAATTGGATTACCAGCTCTAAACATGAGTAGCTCTTTTATTTTTGCGAAAAACGATTTATTTTTGGCTTACGTAAATAACTACAATCATTATGTGAGTTATTACCGAAATACCTATCAACACGGTGGAATTTCGTTAGAAGAAATGGTGATTCCATTCTTAGTTTTAGAGCCGAGGTAATAGTGTTCAGTATTCAGTCAAAAGTGTTCAGTAAAAGTAAAATTTAGTATGACCGTAATTTACAGTTTAGAAGAAATAAATGCCATTGCAAAACAGATTCTTGCTACACCTTCGTTAAAGAAAATCATTACTTTTCATGCGCAAATGGGTGCTGGAAAAACGACTTTAATTAAAGAATTGGTCAAAGAATTAGGCGTAAAAGATAATTCAAGTAGCCCAACATTTTCTTTAGTAAACGAATACAGAACTTTTGAAGGCGAAACGGTGTATCACTTTGATTTATATCGTTTAAATTCAGAAGAAGAAGGTTATGATATGGGATTAGACGAATATTTTTATTCTGACAATTGGTGTTTTATTGAATGGCCAGAAAAAACGCCAAACTTAATTCCAATTGACCATGCGAGTATTTCCATTAAAATTTTACCAAATGGTAAACGTGAACTAACACTCAAAAATTAAATACATAAGAGAATAGAAAATCAACTTCTATTCTCTTTTTTTTGTGAATCTATTTCCCAAGTCTAAAATTATTCCTAATTTAGAACCTCAAAATCAAAAGTAATGTCGATATACACTCCTTTTTCTGCTTCACAATTGCTTCCACAAGAAGAAAAACTTGAAGTAGCGCGTCATAAAAGCGAATTATTCATAGGAATTCCAAAAGAAACATCCTATCAAGAAAGAAGAATTTGCTTAACACCAGATGCGGTTTCTTCATTAGTTTCGCACGGACATCGCGTAATGTTAGAATCAGGAGCTGGAGAAACTTCAAGTTATACAGACAAAGAATACAGCGATGCAGGTGCCGAAATTACGCAAGACACCAAAAAAGTTTTGGGTTGTCCCATGATTTTAAAAGTAGAGCCACCTACTCTTACTGAAATTGAAATGATGAGTACGCAAACGATTGTGATTTCAGCTATTCAATTAAAAACTCAGAAAAAAGAATATTTTGAAGCTTTAGCAGCTAAAAGAATTACTGCTTTAGCATTTGAATTTATAAAAGACGAAGATGGTTCGTATCCAGCAGTAAAATCGTTATCTGAAATTGCAGGAACTGCTTCCATATTAGTTGCTTCCGAATTAATGATTGGTGAGAACATCGGAAAAGGTTTACTTTTTGGAAATATCACCGGAGTTCCACCAACAAAAGTTGTCATCATTGGCGCTGGAACTGTTGGTGAATATGCCGCTAGAACCGCTTTAGGATTAGGTGCTCATGTAAAAGTCTTCGATAATTCGATTACCAAATTACGTCGTTTACAAAACACCTTAAATCAAAGAATTTTTACTTCCACCATTCAAGAAAAATCGCTTTTAAAAGCATTAAGACGTTGTGATGTTGCTATTGGCGCTATGAAAGGAAAAAACAGAGCTCCAGTTGTAGTTACAGAAACTATGGTCGAACATATGAAAAAAGGGGCTGTAATTGTAGATGTGAGTATTGATACGGGTGGTTGTTTTGAAACTTCCGAGGTCACTACACATGAAAAACCAACTTTCATTAAAAATGGAGTAATTCATTATTGTGTGCCGAATATTCCTTCTCGATATTCTAAAACAGCATCTATGTCTATTAGTAATATTATTTCCCCTTTCTTATTACAAATTGCAGATGATGGTGGGATTGAAAGTGCTATCCGTTGCAATAGAGGTTTGAAAAACGGAATTTACAGCTATCACGGCTTATTAACTAATAAAGCGATTGCAGATTGGTTTAATTTAGAATATCGCGATATCAATTTGATTGTTTTTTAAAGTTAAAATCTAGGGACTATGTGTGTAATTTAAACTAAATTTGCACAAAATTATAATTTATGAAGTTTCAGTTTCGTTTAGCATACTATTTATTTGGCATATTTTTAGGAGGAGTTTTTGTTATGTGGTTTTTAAAAGCTAAAGCCGATGACAAAGGGGTTGAGTTTTGTTACTTGCCTAATTGCCGAGTTTTAAAAGATTTAAGAAGCAAATCATTAGAAATTGATTCTTTAGCAAAACAATCGTTAGATGCAAAATGGGTTACTTTAGAAGATATCCGTCAAAGTTTACGCTATGGTGATGTAGATTTTTCAAAAAGTAATGAAGCTTATAGAAAAGGTAAGATTTATGTTATTGAAGGTAGAACTTCTAAAAATGAAGAGATTACGATTACAATGGTCAATTATACCAACAAAGTCTTATTAGAAAAGATAGAAAAAAAGTAATTTTTTTTAACTAAACACTTGCAGAAACAAATATTCCTTGTATATTTGCACTCGCAACACTGTAATAGTAAAGCACTTTATTGGGGCGATTAGCTCAGCTGGTTCAGAGCACCTCGTTTACACCGAGGGGGTCGGGGGTTCGAACCCCTCATCGCCCACCAAAATTAAATCCTACATTTCTGTAGGATTTTTTGTTTTATTGATATTTATATCAAACCATAAAAAAAATCCCGCATTAGCGGGATTTTATCATTCATAATTTTCTTCTCTCTTTTTCTTTCTTAATCAACGTTAGTTCTCGACTAGTTTGACCAGCTACCGAAGTGTTTTCTTCTGCTCTTCTTATTAAATAAGGCATCACATCTCTTACTGGACCAAAAGGCAAATATTTTGCAACATTGTATCCTTCTGCGGCTAAGTTAAAACTGATGTTATCGCTCATTCCTAATAATTGTCCGAAGAAAATACGTTTATCATTTTTAGCAATTCCTTTTTCTTGCATCAATTGCATCAATTTGTATGAACTTTCTTCGTTGTGAGTTCCTGCAAAAACAACCATTTTATCAATATGCTCAACCATATAAGCTACAGTAGTATCATAATTAATATCTGTTGCTTCTTTAGATTCACAAATTGGCGATTTTTGTCCACGCTCTGCTGCTCTTTCATTTTCTTTTTCCATATAAGCGCCACGAACCAATTTCATTCCAATGTAAAATCCTTCTGCTTTTGCTTGTTCGTGAAGATTTTTTAAATAATCTAATCGATCCCAACGATACATTTGCAATGTATTAAAAACAATTGCTTTTTGTTTGTTGTATTTACGCATCATATCGGTTACAATAGCATCTGCAGCATCTTGCATCCAACTTTCTTCTGCATCAATCAATAATAAAACATCTTTTTCAAATGCTGTTTTACAAGCAATATCAAAACGTTCGATTACACGATTCCATTCTTTTTGTTCGTTTTCTGTCAAATGAGCTTTATCTCCTATTTTTTCGTATAGTGCTAAACGTCCAAATCCAGTTGGTTTAAATACTGCAAACGGAATCGCTTCTCTTTCTCTAGCAAATTCAATTGTTTTTAAAGTCATGTTCAAAGCTGCATCAAATTGTGCCTCTTCCTCCTTACCTTCAACTGAATAATCTAAAACCGAAGAAACTCCTTTTGTATACATTTTATCTACTACACGAAGGCAATCATTCTCGTTAACACCACCACAAAAGTGATCAAAAACAGTAGAACGGATCAATCCTTCAACTGGCAAATGAGCTTTTAAAGCAAAATTAGTAACTGCTGTTCCAATTTTGACTAGAGGCTGACTATCGATTAATTTGAATAAAAAATAAGCTCTTTCTAACTCGGTGTCACTTTTTAAAGCAAAAGCAACTTCTGTATTATTAAATAGTGTGTTCATTGTGTTTTGTAATAAAGTGATACAAATATACGCCACAGTTATCGAATAATAAATAAAAAATGACGTATTTTGCAGTCAAATTTTACACATTTTCATGCAAACCATACAAGCAACTAATTATTCCGTATTTTTTAATGAAACAGGCTATGAAAAATTAGCTTCGTATCTTGTTCCAACGCATTATTCTAAAATTTTTATTTTGGTTGACGAAAATACCTCGCAGTATTGTTTACATCATTTATTAAATAATTTGGCAACAGAAATTGAAATTGAAATCATTGAATTAGAAGCAGGTGAAAGTCATAAAAATATAGCAACTTGCACCGAAGTCTGGGCTGCTTTGTCTGAATTAGGTGCCGATAGAAAAAGCCTCATCATCAATTTAGGTGGTGGCGTAATTTCTGATTTAGGCGGATTTGTAGCTTGTACATTTAAAAGAGGAATTGATTTTATTAACATTCCTACTACGCTACTTGCTATGGTTGATGCTTCAATTGGTGGAAAAAATGGGGTTGATTTAGGTAATTTAAAAAATCAAATCGGGATTATTCGCGAACCTAAAGCTGTAATTATTGATACTGAATTTTTATGTACTTTATCGCAAAGAGAAATGCGCTCCGGATTAGCTGAAATGTTAAAACATGGATTGATTTTCGATAAGAATTATTGGGATAATTTTAAAAATCTAAATGATTTAAGTACACATGATTTGAATGAGTTAATTTACCAATCTATTCAAATAAAAAATACTATTGTTTGTGAAGATTTAACTGAAAATGGCATCCGAAAAGCACTTAATTTTGGACATACTTTAGGTCATGGAATCGAAAGCTATTTCTTAGAAAACGAAAACAAAACTAGTTTACTTCACGGTGAAGCAATTGCTGCAGGAATGATTTTAGAAAGCTATATTTCTAAAGAAAAAGGATTACTAAGTAATGAAGAGTATCACGAAATTAAATACATCATAAACGATATTTTTGAACGTATTGAATTCGATGAAATCGATATCAATCAAATCATTGAGCTATTGATTTACGATAAGAAAAATGAATTCGGAAAAGTACAATTTGCCTTACTTGATGGAATCGGAAAAATCAAAATCAATCAAGAAGCAGACAACGAATTGATTTTCAAGGCGTTTGAAGATTATACTGTCTGATTATTTTTTTAAATTTTCTTTAAATAATAGCCATTTTATTTTTTAACTTTGCGCCCATGAAAGAAAACAACTATACGAACAATTTCAACAGAATTCTTAGCAATAGGAATGCTGACTTATCTATTATTGATCGTTTGTTCTTTTCTATTTTTTGTTTTCATATAATTGATTTATTCGCGTTATCGAAAACTTTTAGTGAAAAACTATTAATTCGATTTGCAAATATTAGGGTTTGAAAATTAAGGTTTAAAACAGTAAAACATTTAAGCTTTTTTAATTTTTAATCTTATTTTTCAAAATGAATACAAAATATTACGACTTAATTAATCAGACTTTTTACTTTCCACAGGAAGAATTTACTTTAAACAAAGACAATCTTCAATTTCATGGTATCGATTTAATGAAATTGGTAGAAGAATATGGTACTCCACTTAAGTTTACCTATTTACCAAAAATTTCTCAAAACATCAACCGAGCTAAAATGTGGTTTAGAAATTCAATGGAAAAACACGGCTATGAAGCCAAGTATTTCTATTGCTATTGTACTAAAAGTTCGCATTTTGAATTCATTTTAAATGAAGCTTTAAAAAATAACATCCATATTGAAACCTCTTCTGCATTCGACATCAACATTGTTGAAAGTTTGATGGAACAAGGAAAAATCAATAAAAATACTTTTGTTGTATGTAACGGATTTAAACGCGATCAATATGTAGCTAACATTGCGCGTTTAATCAATAACGGACATAAAAATACCATTCCTGTAATTGATAATTTTGAAGAATTAGATTTACTACAAGAAGAAATCGATGGAAAATTCAAAATCGGAATTCGTATTGCTGCTGAAGAAGAACCAAAATTTGAGTTTTATACGTCTCGTTTAGGAATTGGTTATAAGGACATTGTTCCTTTTTATAGAAAACAAATTGCTGACAATAAGAAAGTGGAATTAAAAATGCTTCACTTCTTTATTAACGCTGGTATTCGTGACACAGCCTATTATTGGAACGAATTATTAAAATGTATGAAAGTGTACATTGCTTTGAAAAAAGAATGTCCTTCTTTAGATAGTTTGAACATTGGTGGTGGATTCCCTATTAAAAATTCATTAGCTTTTGATTACGATTACCAATATATGGTAGACGAAATCTTAAATCAAATCAAAATCGCTTGTGATGATGCAGAAGTTGCTGTTCCTCACATTTTTACAGAATTCGGCTCGTTTACTGTAGGTGAATCAGGTGGCGCTTTGTACCAAGTGTTGTACCAAAAGAAACAAAATGACAGAGAGAATTGGAACATGATTGATTCATCTTTTATCACTACTCTACCCGATACTTGGGCAATCAACAAACGTTTTGTTATGATGGCGGTGAATCGCTGGAATGATACTTACGAACGGGTTTTACTTGGTGGATTAACTTGTGATGGAGACGATTATTACAATTCGGAACAACACATGAATGCGGTTTATTTACCAAAATACAATAAAGAAAAACCATTATATATTGGATTCTTTAATACTGGAGCTTATCAGGAAACCATTGGTGGTTTTGGAGGATTAAGTCATTGTATTTTACCACAACCAAAGCACATTTTAATTGATAAAGATAAAAACGGTATTATTGCAACCGAAGTATTTTCAGAGCAACAAAAAGCCGAAGATGTTTTAGAAATTTTAGGATATAACAAGAAAAAAGAACAATAAAATAAAAAGTAATGAGCAAAGGACCAATTAGTCAGTTTATCGAGAAACATTATCTTCATTTTAACTCTGCCGCTTTAGTAGATGCAGCAAAAGGATATGAAGAGCATTTATTAGACAACGGAAAAATGATGATTACATTAGCGGGTGCCATGAGTACAGCTGAATTAGGAAAATCATTAGCCGAAATGATTCGTCAAGATAAAGTACATATTATTTCTTGTACTGGAGCTAATTTAGAAGAGGATATCATGAACTTGGTAGCTCATAATTCTTATAAAAGAGTTCCAAACTACAGAGATTTATCACCACAAGAAGAATGGGATTTATTAGAAAACCATTACAACCGTGTAACCGATACTTGTATTCCTGAAGAAGAAGCTTTCAGAAGATTACAACAACATTTATTTGATATTTGGAACAATGCCGACTCAAAAGGAGAAAGATATTTTCCACATGAATTCATGTACCAAATGATTAATTCAGGAGTTTTAGAGCAGTATTACGAAATCGATCCAAAAGATTCTTGGATGGTAGCTGCTGCTGAAAAGAATTTACCAATTGTAGTTCCAGGATGGGAAGACAGTACAATGGGTAATATTTTCGCTTCTTATTGTATTAAAGGTGAGTTTAAAGCTACAACTATGAAAAGTGGAGTTGAATACATGATGTGGTTAGCGGATTGGTACACGAAAAATTGCGAAGGAAAAGGAATTGGTTTCTTTCAAATTGGTGGAGGTATCGCTGGAGACTTCCCTATTTGTGTAGTTCCTATGTTATATCAAGATATGGAAATGCATGATGTGCCATTTTGGAGCTATTTCTGCCAAATTTCTGACTCAACAACTAGTTATGGTTCGTACTCTGGAGCCGTTCCAAACGAAAAAATTACTTGGGGTAAATTAGATATTACAACGCCTAAATTTATCGTAGAGTCTGACGCTACGATAGTTGCGCCGTTGATGTTTGCTTATGTTTTAGGTTGGTAAAATTTTTGAAAAAAATATCAAATTTTACTTGAAAATATAAGCTAAGGATATTACATTTGAAGAAATTACAAGATTAAAACCTACCCAATGAAAAGAGTTATTGTTGATTACGCTAAATTAACAAATGAAATCTTAACCTTACTAGTTGAGAAGTTCCCCGACGGATATGACGATTCAGATGTTATTCGTTTTAAAAATGCTAAGAATGAAACGGTTGAAGCTGTAGAAGTTCGTACAGAAGATACAATTTACTTAGTAAAAGTAAGTACAAAGCTTGCAGATCGAATTGAAAATTACGACGAAGATGACATTATCGAAGATGATGTAGTTGTTGTACCAGATGAAAAAATCGGAGCTCTTAAAGACTTAGATATTGAGGACGACGATGAAGACGATGATATTTCTAACGATTCAGATGATATTGAAGACTCAGAAGACGGAGATGACGATGATGCTGAGGAAGAAGACGATGAAGATTAATACATAAAAAAAGGGATTCAAAATTGAGTCCCTTTTTTATTATAAATACCTTTCTAAAATTACATTTTTATGATGCAATTCATGCCCCAACATAATATACCCAATGGCTCTTACTGAAATACTATTATTTGAAGCTGTTCCTAAACGAAGTAAATCATCATTAGTAAAAGTTTCAAATAAACTTATAGAGGCATTTCGCACCGTTTCATATTCTGATAATAAACTTTCATATTCTCTATTATTAGCATTAGCAACAACGACATAATCGTTTTCTTCAAAACCTGGTAAAGCCGTCATATCATTTCTTGCAATACGTAAAGCACGATAAGCAAAAATTCGTTCCGCATCAATTATGTGAAGTATAATATCTTTTATAGTCCACTTCCCTTCTGTATATTTAAATTCATGTTAAAAACCGGAATCGATTTAAAGAAATGTAACATTTCTTCTTTTTGCTTTATAAGTCCTTTAATTATATCTTGCTCAGGAACTAATTTGATATAATTCTCATAATAGGGAGCAAATTCATTAGGTTGTAAATTTTTCATAAATAAAGAAATAAAAAAAGCCTCATAAGAGGCTTCATATTTTACAATTCTTTAAAAATCGTATGCATCAATCGTTTTTTGTCATTGATACTTTCTTCTAAAGAAATCATGGTTTCAGTTCTATACACCCCTTCGATATCATCAATCATGAAGATAACTTCTTTAGCGTGTTTAGTATCTTTAGCTCTAATTTTACAGAAAATATTGAATTTTCCAGTAGTTACATGAGCAACAGTTACAAAAGGAATTTGATTAATTCGTTCTAAAACGAATTTCGTTTGAGACGTATTATGCAAAAAAACCCCAACATAAGCAATGAAAGAATATCCTAATTTTTCATAGTCTAATGTTAAAGATGACCCTTGAATGATACCCGCATCTTCCATTTTCTTAACTCTAACATGAACAGTACCAGCAGAGATTAATAATTTTTTTGCAATATCTGTAAATGGAACTCTCGTGTTATCTATCAACATGTCCAAAATTTGATGATCTACTTCATCTAAACGAAACTTGCTCATAAGTGCTTGTAATAATTGTTAATTTTTTGATTTTTATTCAAAACTGAGGCAAATTTATCAAATAATTTTTACACCATTGTTAAATTCTGCTAAATTATTGATAAAAAAATCGGCTTTATCTTCTATTTTTGGAAAATAATTCCCATTAGATTCAAACAAACCATTTGCACAATCGTATTCTAAATGTCCTTTAAAATCCTGCAAATCATCAATTTTAACGATAGTTGCCACAAATTTTAACTGACCATCTTGCACTACTTCAGTATATTGAGCTGCAAAGTTAATTATTTTTTCTTCACTATTGTCAATAATTTTGACATTTTTATAAATAAAATCATAAAAACATTTGTTATTTTGAGGAATCTTCAAATAATTCTTCAATTCTTTATCAACTATAACGTTTTCGTAACTTCCATTAAATGAACTTAAAAGCGAAATAAAAATAAATTTTCTTACAATATCTCTATTATAATCATCTCTATAATGCCCAGCTTCAAATAAAATCGTTGGAGTGTTTTGCGTTGTGAAATAATCACCTGTACAATTAACATTGTAACTATCATCAAAACGCCCAACTTGATTTGGAATATAAAGTTGTAACGCATTATTCATATTGTTTATTATATGGATTGCTTTTAGACGCACTTCATTATATTCCCTCTCTTCATTATAAGCTGGTGATAAAAAAGAGACGGTTGCAGGTAAATTAAAGCCTTCTGTTCCAAAAATAGTTCGTTGATCGTGTAAATTATAGCAATAATCTGGCTGAAAACTCTTATAAATATTATGCAAGACTTGCATTTCAAGCTGTGTAGCATTCAAAGCATCTCTATTTAAATCCACTTTATTAGCATTTTCTCTCGTATACAAGAAAGCACCATCTGGATTTAACATAGGAATGCATATTAAGGTATAATCCGATTTAATTCTTTTTGCTATTTCATTATCTGATTGTAAAAAATTAAAGAAATCAAATAAACCTTTTGTAGTCGTTGATTCATTTCCATGCATTTGCGACCAAATCAAAATTTTGGTTGTTCCAACTCCAATTTTTACTTGATGAATAGCTCTTCCTTGAACCGATTTTCCAATTTCTGTAATTTCAAAATCTGAATTTAATGATTTTAAAATAGGTAAAATAGTATCTAAATGAATATACTTTCCTTTTAGTTTCGGCTCTAAATATTGAGTTGCTAATTGTAAATAATCCATGGCTTTATTTTGATTTACAAATGTAAACAACTTCTTTTTTACATTTGTAAACAAGTAAAAATTGATATTAATTTACTTTTGTAAACGGTTTTAATTACAGATTATATTACCCTTTATCGTATTAATTTACAATATTAACTTAGTCACTATTTACATATACTATTTTTTATTAATCAATTAGTTATGACTATCTAAATAAAGCTTATATTTAATACATCTATCGTTATTTACATCTGTAAACTTGTGTATTTCTTTTACTTTGTTTACATTTGTAACCCTGTAATTTAAAACAACTATTTACAATGGTAAACATTGATGATTTTATAAAACGGTTAGAAATCATACTCGATTATTATAATTTATCGGCTTCTGCATTTGCGGATAAAATCAATGTGCAGCGTTCGAGTCTGTCTCACCTACTCTCTGGTAGAAATAAGCCTAGCTTGGATTTTATTATAAAAGTAATTGAGGTTTTTCCTGAAGTAGATTTGTATTGGATTTTGAATGGAAAAGGAAATTTTCCAAAATCAGAAAATGGTGTTCCAACAGTTTTAGAAATTGAAAAAAAATCTTCTTCACTACCAATTGTAGAAAACACTAATTCGGAACCTGATTTGTTTTCGACTGTAGAAAAAGGAATTGCTTCTACCCTCTCAGAACCTAATCCTGTAGAATCGTCTAAAACAGAAAATAATTCTCACGAAGAAATTGAGCGCATTGTAGTGTTTTTTAAAAATGGTACTTTTAAAAACTATAAACCATAAAAAAACTCTGAATTTCTCCAGAGTTCTATTTTTTTAAATATCTGTAAAACTTTTTTCAGGAATTTTACCAATTACATCTTTGTAATACGATTTTAAAAATTTTAAATCAGCATCAATATTTCCCGTTGGGTAAAATGGTTCGTGATACACTACTTGTTTTCTTCCGTAATCAAACGCTACAGGAATAATTGGAACATTTGCTTTTAATGCCATGTAATAAAATCCCGTTTTCCATTCGGTTACTTTTTTTCGAGTTCCTTCTGGTGCGATTGCTAATCTAAAAACATCTTTTTCTTGAAATATTTTAGCAATTGTATCTACTTTATTCTCGTTTTTTTGGCGATTTAGAGGAGTTCCTCCTGTCCAAGTAAAGAAATAATTAAAAGGAAATACAAATAATTCCTTCTTAGCTACATAGTTAATTTCTAAATTCAGAATTCCACGAGAAAAAATTCCGAGAAAGAAATCCCACCAACTAGTATGTGGAACCGCTATTAACACACATTTTTTTACTTCTGGTGCAATTGTTCCGATTACTTTCCAACCGAAAATTTTGCAAAAAATAAATTTGTATATAATTTGTTTCATTTGAGACTATTTTGAGACAAAAATAAAATTATATTTACGATTACAAACAAAATTACATGATTAAGCGCGTATTGAGTTTTTTATTACCTATAAAAATTCATCAAAAGAAATCGGTTTACAGTAAAAATCTAGAAGTAACCTGGAATAATGGCCATTTGGTTTTAGATTCTGAGAATACGAATTATTCTTTTGGTAGTTTACAGCGCGTACTAAAAAAAGGTTTAAAATATATAGGCTACGAACGAATTCAAAATTTTCATTCTATACTTGTATTAGGTGTTGCTGGTGGAAGCGTTATTGAAACTTTAAAAAAAGAAGTAAAATTTGAAGGTAAAATTACAGGAGTTGAAATTGATGCTGCTGTGATTGAATTGGCTAGAAAATATTTTGGTTTAGGAAACTATAATAACGTTTCAATTGTGAATGACGATGCTTTTGAATTCGTTTTAAAAACCAAAGAAAAATATGATTTAATCATTATTGATATCTTTCAAGATACGACAATGCCTAATTTTTTATTTGAAGATTTCTTTATTAATAGAATTAATTTTTTACTTAATATAAATGGTTTTATCTTGTTTAATACTATGATTTTAGATTATCAAGATAGAAGAAGAAATGTTGATTATAAGAATAAATTCGATAGTAATTATTCCGTAAGATTGTATCCAAAAATTGAGGTGCATAATGAATTGTTTACCATTAAAAAATTATCGTGATGAGTATAATTAAAAAATTATTGGTAGGAAAGGTTAATGAAAAATATATTCAAAAAACGAATCCACTTAGAAAAAGAATCTTAAATATTAAAGCGATTTGGAATAACGATCATGAGGATGATAATGGAATTGAAAAAATTGTTCGTCTGTTTTTATCCTCATCTCAATTACTATTTCCAGGAATATACATCAAATATTGGGCAAATAAGTTTGGACATGAATACAAGGATTTAGCCATGGATTTTTACATTTTAGCTAAAGTTATTTTTCCTTTTTTAATACTTATAAATAATTGGCAAACTAATAACTACATTGTTTATGTATTAACTTATATTCTCTTAGAAACCGTTTTATATATACCAACATTAATTTTTGCTTCCGACTTATTTTCACAACCTCGTTCATATAAAAGATCGATGTTGTTATTATTTTTCAATTATTTAGAATCGGTTTTAGCTTTTGCAGTATTTTACAGAACTGGAAATTACTTGAATGCAACATTAAATCATTGGTTTGATGCGGTATATTTTAGTTTTGTAACCTCTTCTACAATAGGTTATGGAGAATATTATCCAATAACAATGGAAGGAAAAATATTTACTATTCTACAAGTATTTTTATTTCTTTTCTTTGTTATTTTGTTTATGAATTTCTTTTCTTCTAAAATTAAAACTAGAGGCTATTTTAGTGATAAAACAGAATAATTAATTACAATAACTTTCTCGCTTTTTCTAAATCTTCAGGAGTATCTATTCCGATACTTCCGTGAGAAGTTTCTACCATTTTAATGCGTTTTCCATATTCTAAGTAACGTAATTGCTCTAATTTTTCAGAAGCTTCTAACGACAACATGGGTAAGCGGTAAAAATCCATTAACACTTCTTTTCTGAAAGCGTAAATTCCGATGTGCTTCATATAACGAACGCCTACATTTTCTTCTCTAGGATACGGAATCACCGAACGTGAAAAGTATAATGCAAAACCTTGTTGGTCTGTTATAACTTTTACGTTGTTTGGATTATTAATTTCTTCTTTATCAGCTATTTGAAACATCAAAGAGCCTAAGTCAACTTTCTTTTCTAAATCGTTTTTAAAAACTTCAATTAGTTCTTCTAAAGGTTTTTTATTTATAAAAGGTTCGTCGCCTTGAACGTTAATTACAACGTCAACATCCATATGTTCAACAGCTTCTGCAATTCTGTCGCTTCCGCTTTCGTGTTCTTTTATCGACATGATGGCTTTTCCTCCACTCGAAATAATTTCGTTGAAAATTGAATCAGAATCCGTTACCACAAAAACATCATCAAATAGATTTGTGGAAATAGCCGCTTCATATGTTCTAAGAATTACGGTTTTGCCTCCCAAATCTTGCATTAATTTTGCAGGGAAACGAGTTGAAGCATATCTTGCGGGAATTACAGCTATTATTCTCATGTTTGCTTTATGATTATTGCCAAAGGCATATTTTAATTTTTAAATATCAATTTTGTATTGTTATCATTTTTTAAAAGAACTGCATCTTTTAAAGTGAAATCATTTTTTGTTTCATTAACTTCAAACCGATAAACTTCAATTTTTTTATCAGAATAGTTTAAAAGATGTTTCATACAATCATCAACCGTAACTAAAATTTCATCGTCTAACTTTTGTACCAAACCAACTTCTTTATTTTCAATAATTATAAAGTAATTATCAGATTTATCAATTTCATAATACAAATCTTGAAAACCTCCATATTTATCCTCGATTTCCATCAAATTTAAACCATATAGAACGAATAAAAAAACTATGGATATCATCACAGATAAACCTATAACAACTTTTATTACTGTTTTCATGGTTGATTTTGTTTAATTACAAAAGTATTAATTTTCGAAAAACTCATCCTTAAATCCGATTAAATATAATTTTTCTTCAGCACGCGTGATGGCGGTGTATAACCAGCGAACATAATCGATATCAATTCCATCAGGTAAATAAGGTTGTTCTACAAAAACCGTTTTCCATTGACCACCTTGCGATTTATGACACGTAATTGCATACGAAAATTTAACTTGAAGCGCATTGAAATAAGGGTTTTCTTTTACTTTTTGTAGTTTTTTATATTGTTGGCGTTCTTCTTCGTAATCCAATAAAACTTCTTGATACAATTTATTTGATTCTTCATACGTCAAGGAAGGAGATTCACTCATAATCGTGTCTAACATTATTACCGTATCAAATGGTGTTTGATTCGGGTAATCAACCATTCTTATTTTTACGGTGGCAAATTTAAATCCGTATAGCTCTTGAATTTTTCTGATTTCTAAAATTTCGACAATATCACCATTAGCGATGAAACCTGCTTCTGAATTTTCGGGTAACCAGAAATAATTGTTTTTCACTACCATTAAATAATCTCCAGTTGAAATTTCACTTTCTTTGGACAAAATAGAAGCTCTAATTTGTTGGTTGTATTGATTCGCTCTTTTATTCGAACGCAAAATAAAAGCTGTATCTTCTATACTATAACTATCATACGCTTGATGAATGGCATCTTGAATATCATATCCATCTTGTAATCGAACGATATCTTTAAATCCTTTTAGTTTGAATTGGAAGGTATCAATAAAATGTGAATATAATAATTCTCGTAATTGCGTAGCATTATACAAAATTCCAGAATGTTCTGCTTGACGCATTACTTCATCTAATTCAATATGATGAACATTTTTTTGATAATGAAGCGAAAGTGAGTCAATATCCAAAGCAGGACTCACACTCATATTCACAGGTGGCAACTGCGCGGTATCTCCTATTAATAAGAGTTTGCAATTATTTCCTGCATCTACATAAAAAAACAAATCATCTAACAACGAACCATTTTCATAGAGTTTAGAATCTTGATTATTATCTGAAATCATAGAAGATTCATCGACTATAAAAAGAGTATTTTTAAATTTATTTTGTTGCAAAGTAAAACTTACTCCTCCTGTTTTATTTTTTTTTGGAAAATAAATTCGTTTATGAATCGTATAAGCCGGTTTTCCTGAGTAATTACTGATTACTTTAGCTGCTCTACCTGTTGGTGCAAGCAGTACAGCTTTCATATTAACATCGCCTAAATTATTAATTACGGTAGAAATTATTGTTGTTTTACCTGTTCCGGCATAACCTTTCAGTACAAAAATATCATCAGAAGTCGAGTTTAAAATAAAATCGGCAATTTTCTGAAAAAAAACATCCTGTTTTAGAGTGGGTTGATGCGGAAAATGATTTTGTAATAAATTGTAAAACAGCTTGTAAGTCATAAAAAAGATTTGGCCAATATTAATTTTTCAAATATACTGAATGATTTTTACAAGAAATTCTTTTGTGTAGAAAAAAAAATTGTAGATTTGCGTACCTATTTAACTAAAAATAAATTATTCAAATGTTAGAAATTGCTATTTATTTAGTCGTATTGGTTGTTTTAATCTTTGTATTGGTTAAGCTAATCGATAAATTTGTTACACCTGGAAATAAAAAAGTTTTCACAATTGTATTGTGGGGAATTTCACTTTTCATTGTATATTTAATATACGCTTCCATTATGAAACCTATAGAATTTCAAAATGAAAAAGAAGCTCGTTACGAAGTAGCTGTTAAAACAATGTTAGACATTAAAAAATTACAAACAGGTTATAAATCTGTGAATGGAAAATATGCTGACACTTTTGATGAGTTAGTAAAATTTGTTGAAAATGGCGAATTTGAAATTATTTCAAGAAGAGATACTGCTGTAATTGATGCTGCAAAAAATGCTGCATTTGGAATTAAAGTTGGTGCTGACGGTGTTGGTGGTTTCTTTAAAGATGAAGTAATCATAACAAAATTGGGAACAGTTAAAGTAAAAGATTCTTTGTTCAAAAATTCAGATAGATATAAAAGACTTAATGTTGTAAAAGTTGGTGAAGTTGAAGTTCCAGTAACAATGAAAACAGGAGTTGTTTCTAGAAATGACATGAATATTTCTGTTTTCCAAGCCATTATTGATAAAAATGCTTTATTAAAAGATTTAGATCAAGAATTAGTAAAACAAGAAAACAAAGTAGAGTCTATTGACGAAATCAATGGTCCTCAAATCATTTTAGGTTCTTTAGAAGAAGTTACTCTTACAGGAAACTGGCCGAAAAAATATGGTAATAACGAATAACGACATTACACAAAAAACATATAAAAAGTTGTCCATTCAGGTTTCCTTGAGTGGACTTTCTTTTTGTGTATTTGATTTACTTTCCAATAAAGTAATACACACTAAGTCAATTCACTTTGAGAAAAACAAAGTAATTGAAGAACAATTGTGGCGCACTTTTGTGGATTATACCATACTAACAAAATCATTTGATGAAGTAATGGTAATTCATGATAATAACCTGAATACTTTTGTACCTACTTCCCTATTTGATGTTCATTTTTTAGCAAGTTATTTGCAATATAATACCAAAGTTTTTGAGACTGATTTTTTTACACATGATGTTATTTTTCCTTACGAAATGAATAACGTTCATGTGCCATTCGTTAATATCAATAACTTTCTACTAGACCAATACGAAACTTTTGAATACCAAAATGCTAATTCTATTTTAGTTAGACAATTACTCGATTTGTCCAAAAATAAAGAAGATAAACAAGTTTTTGTTCATCTTCAAAAAGAACATTTTGAAATTGTTGTAGTGAAAAATCAGCAATTAATTCTTTTTAATTCGTTTCAATATAATACTCCAGAAGATTTTATCTATTTCATCTTGTTTACTTGCGAACAATTGCAATTAAATCCAGAAACTATTTCGGTACAAATTTTAGGAAATTGTGTGGAAGAAGATCCTTTTTTTAAGATTGCATATCAATATATTAGAAATTGTACTTTCCTTGATGTTTCAAACAAAGCTTCAATCTTAGACGTTTCTTCTGCAGAATTGAGAAATCACTTTATACTTTACCATTCATGAGAATTATCTCCGGAAAACACAAAGGACGCCGTTTAGTAGCTCCAAAAAACTTACCTGTTCGTCCTACAACCGACATGTGTAAAGAATCGTTATTCAATATTTTGAATAATTACTTTAATTTTCATGGATTAAAAGTTTTGGATTTATTCTCAGGAACTGGTAATATCAGTTACGAATTCGCTTCTCGTGGTGCAGGTCCAATAACTAGTGTTGATGGCGACATGGGTTGTGTGAATTACATCAAAAAAACAGCAACGGAATTAGATTTAGATATTAGCGTAATT
This sequence comes from Flavobacterium sp. UBA6195, assembly GCF_002422095.1. GTDB lineage: Bacteria > Bacteroidota > Bacteroidia > Flavobacteriales > Flavobacteriaceae > Flavobacterium. The sequence goes on along the minus strand of NZ_DITB01000087.1, from coordinate 9,392 downwards.
AAAAGTGATGTTTTCAAATTCTTAGAAAAAAGTAAAGCAAGTTATGATATTATTTTTGCTGATCCACCATATGATTTGAGTCAGGAGAACTTTGAAAAAATCATTCAACTTATTTTTGAAAACGAGCTTTTAGACGAAGAAGGAATGTTAATTGTAGAACATTCAAAACACACAAAATTAGATCATTTGACTAATTTTTCCTTTTCAAAAAGTTACGGAGGTTCTGTATTTTCTTTTTACGAATTCGAAAGCGACGAAGAAGAGGATTATGAAGATGAAGACGAAGACGAAGGATAAAATCGTCATTAAATAAAAAAGCAGACCTATAAGCCGGATTCTGTCCCCGAATAAACGGAGCCTTATCATTTATCTAGATTACGCATTACTACGTAACTCAAGCTGCCTACCCTTCAACATCGGACGAGTAGCCCTTATTCTGATTGATCAGAAACTGCTGATATACTTGGCATTTCACCGCATAGAGTTTACCTGGTTTCACTACAGCATTACCTGTACATACTTTCTGTTGCACTTGTCCTCACCTTTCGGCGGATGGGCGTTACCCACTATGCTACTCTTTGGTGTCCGGACTTTCCTACCATGTTTACACACGGACGATAAGGCGGTCTGCGGTGCAAACTTACAACAAATTCTATCGTTTTAAAGAAATTTTAATAGATAGTTTAACACAATCTTTTGTTTTTAAGAGATAATATATTCGTAAATTTATAGGTCGCAAATCTTATAATACTTAATTCTTATGTCAACTATTTATCACTACGCTTCAGTCTCCGAAGCGCTTATAAAATTAAGAGAGAAAGGGTTTACATTTGATTTCAATCAAAATGAAGAAGATATTATTTTGCATCCCGAAAATTATACCATCAATCATATTTACCATTACGAAGGCAACTCTAATCCCGACGACTCAGCAACCGTTTACGGAATCGTTTCCAAATACGGATTAAAAGGTGTTTTTGTAACCGGAACTTCGGCTAATTCTTCTGATAAAAATGCTGAAGCAATTACTAAACTTTCTATTAAAAGCAAGCATTCAACATCACTTTAAAACTTAAAAACTAAATTGTGAATAACTTTTATAAAGATTCACCTCAATTTGGTTTTTGGAATTTGCTTTTTGGAATTTCACAACCTATATTTGTATTTCAATAGAATTTATGGAACAATTTATCGTATCAGCTCGTAAGTATCGTCCGCAGACATTTAAAGATGTTGTGGGGCAACAAGCTATTACCAATACGTTGTTGAATGCTATTGAAACGAATCACTTAGCGCAAGCCTTATTATTTACTGGACCACGTGGTGTTGGAAAAACAACTTGTGCTCGAATTCTAGCTCGAAAAATCAATCAAGAAGGATATGATGATCCTTATGAGGATTTCTCTTTTAACGTTTTCGAATTAGATGCGGCTTCTAACAACGGTGTTGATGATATTAGAAGTATTATTGACCAAGTTAGAATACCTCCACAAACAGGAAAATACAAAGTTTATATTATTGACGAGGTGCACATGCTTTCGCAAGCGGCTTTTAATGCTTTCCTGAAAACATTAGAAGAACCACCTAAGCATGCCATTTTCATTTTAGCAACTACCGAGAAACATAAAATTATACCAACGATTTTATCACGTTGTCAAATTTTTGATTTCAAAAGAATTACGGTTAAAGATGCGAAAGAACACTTAGCTGAAATTGCGAAAGAACAGGGAATTACCTTTGAAGATGACGCACTTCACATCATTGCTCAAAAAGCTGATGGTGCTATGCGTGATGCTTTGTCTATTTTTGACAGAGTGGTTTCGTATTGTGGAAAAAACCTTACCAGACAAGCCGTTACCGAAAATTTAAACGTTTTAGATTTTGAGTATTACATCAAAATCACCGATTTAATTTTAGAAAATAAAATTCCGGATTTACTTTTAGCTTACAATGACATTTTAGCAAAAGGTTTTGATGGGCATCATTTTATTGCTGGTTTGGCTTCGCATTTTAGAGATTTATTAGTGTGTAAAAATCCAGCTACTTTACCTTTATTGGAAGCTGGTGAACATGCACAAAGTTTATATGCAGCGCAATCTCACAAAGCGATGCATGATTTCTTATTAAAAGGAATTGAATTGGCTAATGAATGTGATTTAAAATATAAAGTCAGTCAAAATCAACGACTTTTAGTTGAACTTTGTTTGATGCAATTAGCCTCTATCACTTTTGATGGAGAAAAAAAAAAGTAGCTAAATTTATTATTCCGGCTACGTATTACAAGAACAACTCCTACTCTATTTCGGAAGTTTCTTCATTAAAAACTCAGGTTCCAACTGAGGAAATTAAACCTGTTGTAATTTCTGAAACTGTTGTAAACAAGCCTATAGCTACTGAAATTCCAGAAGTTCAAAATGAAGTAGTTGCTCCAATTGTTCCTGAAATTCCGAAACCTGTTTTAACCAATTTAAATCCGACTGGAACTAAAGTTTCGGCACTTTCATTAGCGAGTATTAAAGCGAAAAAAGAGTTAGAAGTCCAACAACAAACTGTTCAAAGACATCGCGAAGAATTGCCTTCAGAAGCCTTTAACGAAACCGATATGTTGTTGCAATGGAATAAGTTTGCTCAGAAAATGGTAGACAGCGGAAAACGTTTGATGGCAACGTACATGCAAATGAACGATCCAACATTAAACGGAACAAAAATCACATTAGAACTTCCTAACCAAAGTACCAAAGAAGAGTTTTTATCAGGTTCAATTGAATTATTAGGCTATTTAAGAGGCAAATTACACAACCACGACATTACCATTGAAGTTGTTGTAAATGAAACTACCGAAAACAAATACGCCTTCACCCCACAAGAAAAATTTGAACGTTTGAAACAAATTAATCCAGCTTTAGATTTGTTGAGAAAGACGTTTGATTTGGATGTGTAAAATTTTTAAATTGCTTTTAAATCCTACCATAATACATCGCCTTCACGATACCATCAGATAATCCAATTTTTGGTACATAAATATGTCGGGCACCACTCCATTTCATGGCGTTCAAATAGATTCTTGTAGCTGGAATAATTACATCGGCGCGGTCTGGATTTAAACCTATTTCAGCAATTCTTTGCTCGTAGGTCATGCTGTTCAATTTTTGGTATTGCGAACTTATATATACATACGAAAGCGGTTTATCTTGTTGTTTTTCAGATAATTTAAATAATTTATTGATATTCCCACCGGAACCAATTAGTGTGATATCATCAAAAGGTTCGGTGTTGGTTTTAATCCATTTTTCAATTTCTTGCCAAACGACATCGTTTACCATGTTATTCAACAATCGAACGGTTCCGTTTTTAAACGATTTGGATGCGATGATATTTCCTTCGTAAAATAAAGAAAATTCGGTGCTTCCACCACCAACATCTACATATAAATAGGCTTTATCAGTACTGATGAATTGTTTTAAATCGGATGCCGCAATAATGGCTGCCTCTTTTTTACCATCAATAATATCAATTTTTATATCGGCTTTCTTTTTGATAATTTCAACAACTTCTTTTCCATTGTAAGCCTCACGCATAGCAGATGTAGCGCACGCTTGATATTTTTCTACCTTGTGTACCTTCATTAATAATTTGAAGGCTTTCATGGCGTCAATCATTCTTTCAATATTTTCCTCGGTAATTTCGCCTACGGTAAAAGCATCTTGTCCTAAACGAATAGGAACACGAACTAAGGAACTCTTATTGAATTGAGGCGCTTGGCCTTCTTGCTCTACAATATTGGTTACCAATAACCTCATGGCATTGGAACCGATATCGATAGCTGCATATTTTTTTATTGTAATCATCTATATTTTTATTGCACGTTTTCGGCAATTACATCTAATTTGTTTTGGTAATAATTGTACATTTCTTGTTGGGCTCTAAACGTTTTTTCATCACCACGTTTTCTGTATCGATTCAATAAATCTGATGAGTGAATTCGGGCTTTTACATTTGCTTTCCAACCTATTTCAAAAGTTTCAATCAATTCTTTTCTAATTTCAGGATCATAAATAGGACAGGTTACTTCTACCCTTGCATCTAAATTTCGTGTCATGAAATCTGCAGATGAAATAAAAACTTCAGGATCTCCTGCATTTCCAAAAATATAAATTCTGGAATGTTCTAAATAATTATCTACGATACTAATGGCCTCAATATTTTCGCTCAAACCTTTAACTCCAGGAATTAAACAGCAAATACCTCTGATTATTAATTGAATTTTTACTCCAGCTTGGCTTGCTTCATACAATTTATCTGTCATTTTAAAATCGGATATACTGTTCATTTTCAATTTAATATAAGCTTCTTTACCTGAAAGTGCGTTTAATATTTCTCTATCAATTAATTTATTAAAACGACTTCTGGTGTAATGTGGTGAAACAATTAAATGTTTGTAACGATGTACACGATAATTCACATCAAAAAAATCGAAAATCTTAGCAGCGTCTTTTAAAATTTCGGTATTACTAGTAAATAAGGTTACATCGGTATAAACTTTAGCAGAATTTTCATTGAAGTTTCCAGTCGAAATAAATCCGTAGCGTTTTACTCTTCCTTCTTCGATTCTTTCAATAACACAAATTTTACTGTGTACTTTTAAACCTTTCACTCCAAAAATCAATTCAATACCTTCGGTTTGCATTTGTTCAGAATAGGAAATATTACTTTCTTCATCAAAACGCGCTTGCAATTCGATTTGAACAGTTACTTTTTTTCCGTTTTTAGCTGCATTTATTAACGAACTTACTATTTGAGAATTTTTTGCTAAACGATATAAAGTAATTTTAATTGATACAACTTTAGGATCTAAAGCAGCTTCCCGTAAAAATTTTATAATATAAGAAAAGGATTGATAAGGTGCGTATAGCAAATAATCTTTCTTTTTAATTCGTTCTAAAATACTTCCTTCTAAGGATAATCCTGGAATAGGAAGTGGATGATTTTCTCTGTACAACAAATCATATCGACCAAGATTTGGGAAATTCATATAATCTCTTCTATTATGATATCTACCACCAGGAATAATACTTTCAGAACTTAAAATATTCATTCTCTTTAAAAAGAAATCTAAAGTATCCTTACCAATTGCTTGATCATAAACAAAACGAACTGGCTCACCCACTCTTCGTTCCTTTACAGAACTGGATATTTTTTCTATTAAACTTTTACTTAAATCACTATCAAATTCTAATTGAGCGTCTCTTGTAATTTTTATCATGTGGGCAGAAACACTCTTATAATCAAAAATATTAAATATACTATTTAAATTAAGTCGAATAACATCGTCTAAAAGGATGATATATTGTTTTTCAGAATTTGATGGTAACACAACAAATCTATTAATGGTATGAGGAATTTCTATTACAGCATATCGGATATCTTCTTGACCTGAGTTAGAAATCATTACTAACTTTATAGCTAGATATCCAGAAGTATCTTTTAGTAATGGAAACTCCTCTAAATCATTTAACATGATTGTCACGAGTGCTGGACTCACTTTTTGTATAAAAAATTCGTGGATAAAGTTTTCTTGCTCTTTAATTACTTGTTTTTCATTAATAATAAAAATGTTTTCCTTCTCTAATTTTTTTTCGATTTCACTTAAAATACGTAAACTTTCAGATTGCTGTTCAATTACAATATCCGTTATTTCCTTTAACAATTGTTCTGCCGGTAAACCTAAAATTTTTTCAGTTTCATGATTTTCATGAATAAGCCTACGAATTGCCGCATAACGAACTCTAAAAAATTCGTCAAGATTATTAGAAAAAATACCAAGAAAACGGAATCTATCTAATAAAGGAACATTTTCATCATTAGCCTCCTGTAGAACTCTAGCATTAAAAGTTAACCAACTTTTTTCTCTATCTATGTAATTATTGGATATACTACTCATTTTTAAATTGACTGGGAAATAATGTTGTTAGCGTTTTTCCTTTTGATAAATCTTTCCAATGTTCAATGTTAAATTGCATAGCAACAACACCAGATGTAGGAACATTATCAATATAAAGGTCTCCAAATTTATTAACAAATTTTGTAATAGCTTCATTATGTCCAAAAAGAATTAAATTATGATATGAATTTTCACATTTTTTTATAATTTCTTCCAACTCATTCAAATCAAAAGTATACAAATCTTTAGAAAAATGAATTGTTTCAAAAGGAATTAATAAATATTCAGAAAATATGTATACTGTTTCTTTTGTTCGTATAGAATCACTACTCCATACAATGTATGAAGAGGGTAAAATTTTATGAATTTTGGATGCAATTAAATGAGCATCTTTACGACCTCTATTGGAAATTGGTCTATCGATATCTTGTAGAGGTACATTCCAACATGATTTTGCATGTCTGATTAAAATTAAATTTTTCATGATCCCATTATTTAAATACAATATACCATTTTTAAATGAACTAGAAATTAATAAATTGTTTGTTTTTTAGTTAGTTTATAGATTATTTTTTACACTTTATCGAAAACACTACATACAAATTAGTAAAATGTTAGTTTTTAAGTAATTTAGCAAAACAATTTGATACCCAAAAATCAAAATTCTTCCTACTTATTTAGGTTTGTCCCCCAACACAACCTTAAAATAGACTTACTGTAATTATTATTTTTTTTAAAAATTATTATTATGGAAAGTTCAAAATTAGAAGTCAAAACATTTATGTTATGTTTTGTTTTCTTTTTCAGTTGTTTTACTATTTGTAATGCACAGAAAATTTTCAATTGCAATGACTATTCTTTTAAATCAAATTTAGAATTAAAAAGTAAAATAGATACTATTTTAAATTCTTCAGATTTGATTCAGTTTGGATATGATCAAAAATTTAAAAAATCTGAAAAATCAAATATTATAGATATCAGATATGAAAATTTAAATCATATTAAAGATTTAAATAGTCTTGAAAAATCTACTGTAAAATATTGCATTATTAGACTTAAAAAATATAATGCTCCTATTGATTTACAGGTTATCAATGCCTTAATAAATTTAGAATTGATTCACATAATCATTGAAACCGATTATTCTGATACATTTTCTTTATTGAATATTAAAAATCCAAATTTATTAATTACCTACTTAATAAGTGTTCCACAATAAATTTTAAAAAAATGAAAACAAAAAATTACTCTAAAAATTTAAGTTTAGGTGGAAAAAATATATTCATATTATTATTCTTTGTTAGTTTGTCTATACAATCTCAAGTTAGAGTAAACTTTACACCTCGTGAGCCTATTTCTTCTCCTTCTACTAGTATTTTTAGTATTAAAGGTGATTTTACTTTAATAGGAAATACTAACTTAACACTTAATAACTATGATGTCAACGAACCAAATAGTAATAATAATATGGTTTATGTTGATATTGATGGAGATTCAAATACTTTTAATTCTTCAAGTGCTAATTTGACATTTTCTAATGAAAATGGTGCTATTCCCGAATGCTCAAAAGTTATTTTTGCAGGATTATACTGGACTGGAAGAGCATCTGACGGATCTAATAGCCCAGAAACATTTAATGTAACCAAAAATTCTGTCACAAAATTATTTAATAAACGAAAAGTAAAATTAAAAGGTCCATCATCAACATCTTATATCGAGATAACTGCTAATAGTAATGATATTTATTATCCACAAAATTCTGATGGATTCATGTATTCTGCATTTGCTGAAATAACTGACTATGTTAAAAATAATGGAATTGGTCAATATACTGTAGCAGATATTGCTCTTGTTGAAGGTAATGGGGGGTCTACAGGATACTATGGAGGCTGGGGAATAATTGTTGTGTATGAAAATTCAAAGATGAAATGGAGAGATATTACCGTTTTTGATGGACATGCATATGTACAAGGAAATTCAACTTCAAATCATCAAATTCCAATATCGGGTTTTAATGCAGTGCAAACAGGTCAAGTTAATGTTAAACTTGGTCTTATGGCAGGTGAAGGTGATAGAAGTATCAGTGGTGATTATTTTAATATACAAAGATCTAGTGATAATAATTGGCAATCTTTAAACCACACTGGAAATTCAACTAATAATTTCTTTAATTCTTCTATTCAAACTGGAGGAAATACTAGAAATCCAAATTTAGTTAACAATACGGGTCTTGATATTTCAATGTTCAATATTCCAAATCCTAATAATTCAGTCATTACTAACAATCAAACCTCTACAACTTTAAGATATGGATCTACACAAGATACCTATGTGATTTTTATGGCAGCAATGGCTGTTGATGCTTACATCCCAGATCCTGAAGGTGTTATGTCATTAGTAACCATTAATGGTGTCCCAGCGGCTTCTACGACAACTGTCACTCCAGGCCAAGAGATTGAATACTCCATCAAAATTCTTAATGAAGGAACTGAAAATATAAATAACGCACAAATTAAAATTCAATTACCATATACAGCAACATTTGTAAATGGAAGTCAAAACGGTGTTGTTAATTTTAGTCCACTACCAACTCCAAATAATATATATTTTAATCCAAACGATGGTCCATCAGGTACTCTTATTTGGGACATTGGAACATTACCTGTTCCAGTAAGTCCAACAACAATTTTAGGAGAATTAAAATATAAAATAAAAATAACTGAGGATTGCTTTTTACTAAAAAATTCAAATTGTGTTCCTGCTGCATCATTATTTGGTTATATAAATGGAATTGGTGCAATTACAGGAATACAAATTATAAATAAACCTTTTATTCAAGGTTATGTTACAAGTGGTTTATGCATTGGAGATCCTATATTAAATCCTATAACGACAATGATTGATGCTACAAACTTCATTAATCAAAATTGTCAAAATACTATCAACGAATTAGTTTTTAATTATTGTAGTCCTATATCTCAAGTGCCGTTTAATTCGATTGCATCAAACTATCCTATTGGTACACAATTTTATAACAATTATCCTGTAAATGGAAGTACAATTGAATATACAAATTCAAATCCATTTCCAAATACCTTAGGAAGCTTGAATTACTATGCTGTACCACCAAATGCAAATGGTTGTTACTATACTTTAAAAATTAACATCGATACAAATCCAACAATTACGTCGCCTCAATCTGTAAATATAAATGGCTGTAATTCTTCTGTAATTTCTCCTTTAGTGTATAGTGAAACACCCGTTAATATTAATCTTCAAGATTTTATTAACGCCGGTGGAAATGTATCAAATAATCAATTAAATTACACTATATCTTATGTTGATACTTCAAATGGTAGTTGTCCTCTTGTAGTAACAAGAACATATACAATAATTACTTCATGTAGTACTCAAACAATTACACAGACTTTTACCATCATCGATACAACCA
>NZ_DITB01000051.1 GCF_002422095.1 Flavobacterium sp. UBA6195 | reverse complement strand
CGTAAACCTGTAAAGTTGGCAATTTCTTGTCTTGTAAATTCTACCAATTCTTTTTTAGGACAATCGGGGTTTTTGTGGGCATTTAAAAAGGCTAAAATTCGAAACTCTGGTTTTTGATTTACAATGTCTTTTGTAGTTTTGGCTTTGGTGTGAATTCGAGTTGCCATTAAATTCAAGAATTGCTTCTGAATAAAAGGATATTCCTCTAAAATCTTTAAAAACTTCTCCTTCGAAATTTTTATTATTTTCGAATCTTTAAAGGCTACGGCAGTGGAAGGATACACTTCATCAATAAACAAAGGTGGTTCACCAAAACTATGACCATTTTTAAAATAGCCTTGAGTAAACTCTTTTCCTTCTTCATTGGAATTGTACATTCTTACGCAACCATCGATAATTTGATAATAAAAATTCGCTGATTCCTCTTCATGAAAAATAATTTCATTTTTCTTGTACTCCTTGGCAATAGCGCCCCAAGTAAATAATAAATCTAAATCTATCTGCATAAAGTAGTTGTGTTGAAGGCTTTAATTCTTTTAGATAAAGCACAAATTAATTTCAATAAAAGTAAAAAAAATATGACTGAAATCATACTAGACCTTAATTTATTTCTTGTAAATTTGTCCCATGAAACAATTACTAATCATATTAACTGCATTGATGTTTCTAAAGCCAATACTTCCGGTTTTAGAATATGCTGTGAATTATGATTACATTGTAACTAACCTTTGTGAGAATAAATCCAAACCCGAATTAAAATGTAACGGGAAGTGTCACTTGGCAATACAATTGGCAAAAGCTTCTGAAAGCGGTTCTGAAAATTCTCCAGAAAAAAAGATATCATTCGAACAAACTGAAATTGTATTTTTTCAGGAAATTCAACCTATAGAAATTAGACAAATTTATTTTTTAAATAAAACTTCTATTGGTAACAATTATTCTAATCTTTACTTTCACTTGAATGATTGTGCCTTCTTTCATCCACCCACATTTATTTCTTAATTAAATATTGGTTTTTGTTAGTTCATTTTCTGAATTAACCCACTCAACTTATATCCAAATTTGTCTGAAATCAAGTATTTCAGATGTAATTACAATCACTTTAATTAAAAAATATAATGAAAACTTCAATAAAATATATTGTAGCCATTTTTGCTATGGCCTTAACTTTCGTGTCTTGTTCAAACGATGATGAAACTGCTGTAAATGAATTAGACGGAATTACTAAATTTAAAGAAATCACTAACGATACACATACAATCGAATTGTATTCTAAAATGGGAAGTTTAGAACAAGGGTACAATGAAATTAGCCTACGAATCAAAGAAAACGGAACCAACAATTATATTAAAAATGCAGAAGTGAGTTGGTCTCCACTAATGCACATGACTTCAATGACACATGCGTGCCCATATTCAACAGTAGAAAAAGTAACTGAAAATGGAACTTTATATAAAGGATATATTATGTTTCAAATGGCTCAAAATGCCACAGAATATTGGGATTTAAAAATCGATTACAATATTAATGGTGTAGATTACACTGCAACAGATGTTATCGATGTACCAGCTTCTACCAAAAGAAAAGTAAATACTTTTATGGGTTCGGATGGTACAAAATACTTAGTAGCTTTAATCGAACCTACTACTCCTAAAGTAGCTGTCAACGATATGAAAGTTGGCGTTTGGAAAATGCAAAGCATGATGAATTTCCCAGTTGTGGATGGTTACACCGTAAAAATCGACCCTAGAATGCCAAGCATGGGAAATCATTCATCACCAAATAACGTTCATGCGACTCAAACTTTAGCAGGTGGATTATACGATGGTAAATTATCGTTAACCATGACAGGTTATTGGAAAATCAACTTACAATTAGCTAACGCCGAAGGAACTATCTTAAAAGGAGAAGAAATCACAGAAACAGTTACTGCTAGTAGTATTTTCTTCGAAATCGAATTTTAATTTTTACTCTAAAAAAGGTCGTTATGACTTAAATAATGACCTTTTTTAAAATCTTTATATCATGAAAAAATTAACAGTATTTTTTCTGTCACTTTCGTTTTGTTTTACTTTTAGTCAAGAGGCGGATTCTCTTAAAACTAAAGAACTTAAAGAAGTTTTGGTAGTAGGAACAAAAGCAGCTTTGCACGAAAAACAAACCAAAACACTCGCTACTTTAGACGAATTTCTGCAAAAATCAACCAAAGTAGATTTAATCAAAAGAGGTGCTTATGCTTGGGAACCCATCATAAACGGAATGGCAACTGAGCGAACCGTAGTTACCATCGACGGAATGCGAATCTTTGGCGCTTGTACCGATAAAATGGACCCTGTGACTTCTTATGTTGAAGTTTCTAATTTATCAGAAGCAACGATTTCTTCAGGTCAACAAGGGAGTTGTCACGGAAATACGATTGGTGGTTCGATTGATTTAAAAAGAAGCCAACGTCAATTTACTAATGCGGGTTGGGAATTCTTTGTTAACTCAGGTTATGAAACGAATAATCGCCAAAAAATCATTGGTTCGGCCATCAATTATGCGGATAGTTTATTTTATGTGGATACCGATGTAATGTTTCGCGATGCCGAAAATTACAAAGCAGGAAATAACAAAGAAATTCAGTTTTCACAGTTCAGAAAACTCAATCTTTCCGCAACTTCGGGTTACCGATTGGCACCTAATAAAAGCATTGAAGCTTCAGTAATTTTTGATAGAGCTACCGATGTCGGTTATCCTGCGTTACCAATGGATGTTTCGTTGGCGGAAGCTTTGATTACTTCGGTAAAATTCAATTACAAACCAAGTTTTGATTCAATCGATAATTGGGAAACCAAACTCTATTTCAATACGATTACGCACACCATGGACGACACCAAACGTCCTGATGTTCCTATTCACATGGACATGCCGGGTTGGAGTGATACCTATGGTTTTTATTCCAAAGTAAATGGGAAATACAAAAAGCATCAATTTTTAGCCAATTTGAATTCGTTTTACAATCGCTCTGTTGCCGAAATGACGATGTATCCGTCTGATCCAAACGAAAACTTAATGTTTATGTACACTTGGCCTGATGTTCGTACGTTGTATGCTGGAATTTATTTGGAAGATAATTTCGAAATCAATTGTCATTCTAATTTGAAATTCACTACGAATTTAGGGTTTCATAATAACAATGTTGCGAGTGATTTCGGTTTGCAAAGTTTACAGATTTTCTATCCAGAAATGGAAGCTTCAAAATCTCGATTCCTAAAAAGTATTTCAACCAATTATTTCTATAACAAAGACGGGATTTCTTATGGATTCGGAATGGGGTATGGTGAACGCGCTCCATCGGTTTCAGAAGGCTATGGGTTTTATTTGTATAACAGTTTTGACGGATTTGATTACATCGGAAACCCCAATTTAAAAAATGAAAAATCGGTAGAAGGAAATGCCAATATTGGTTTTAAAAATGAGAAATGGCAAACTAAATTATCGACTTCCTATTTTCATATTTACGATTATATCATTGGAATTCCTGATGCTTCGGTGGCGCCTATGACTATTGGTGCCAATGGAATAAAAGTCTATACAGCTTTAGATTATGCTACTATTTTATCTTCTGATTTTACGGTAAGTTATCAATTATCAGATTTCTGGATTTGGAAAGGACAATTCGTATACAACTTAGGAAAAGACAATGAAAACAACGGATTGCCTTTTATGAGTCCGTTTAATTACATGACTTCTGTCGGATTTAGACCAGGAAAATTTAGTTCGGAATTACAACTAAAAGGAAATGCAACACAGACCGAATACAACACTTTTTATGGTGAAGACAAAACACCTGATTATGCGATTGTAAATGCCAATTTTGGTTATAAATTCACTTTTGAGAAATCAAAAATGATGCTAAATATGGGTGTTGAAAACATGTTCGATGCCAATTATACTACTTATACCGATTGGAAAAATCTTCCAAGAATGGGACGAAATATCTTTATTAATTTGATGTTTCAGTTTTAAAAATACTACAAATTAGAAGAATTGGTTTTATAGCGATTTCAAGAAAGTTTCTCCTGACTTAATTCCCAAAGCTAATTCTTCTAAATTCGTGGTTTCTAGCATATGCGCTAGTTCATTACGAATACTTTTAAATTTATCATGCACTGGACAAGGATGTGTTTCAGAACATTGCGATAATCCTAATCCACAACCATGGAAAACGGCATCGCCATCAATAGCATCTACAATTTCAACTAAGAAAGTCTTTTTAATTCTTTTTATCGGAATATAAAATCCACCATTTACCCCTTTTACCGATTCGATAATCCCAGCTTTTACAAGTATTTGTAAAATTTTAGCTGTAAACGCTTGTGGCGAATCGATTTCTTTAGCGATATCAACAAAACCTACCTTTTTTTCTTCTAAGGAATGTTTGGCAATAAATATGGTAGCTTTTATAGCATAATTGCATGATTTTGAAAACATAAGCAATGATAAATTTGAAAGTATTAAGGGTCAAATATACAATGGAATTATGATATTTTACCTGATTTTTATCATCCTATTTTTTAGGATAAATTTATTCCTCAATCTTTAATTCATTTTTCTTCCAAGATTGAATAAACAGATATATGAAAAAACTCGCCATACTGAACATTAAAATCGTTCCAAAAATGATGAAAAGTAAAACCCAATTTCCACTGGAACTACTCATTTTGCTGAAGCTTTCAGAAGTCAATCCGGCTTGCCAAATCGCGCGTTGAACACCCATTCCAATTAAGGAAATTAGAAAAAGTAATATGGTAACTTGTACTATCCAAAACGCAATACTGCCATACAATCGCCATTTTGCCGAATTAAAAGTCGGTTTAATAAAGTAGAAAACACCTGCTAAAATAATCATCGTGTTAATCCCAATGGTAGTTCCCATAGCATGCGCCACCGTAATATGCGTTCCATGTGTATATAAGTTGATGGCTGGAATTGACATAAATAACGCGAGGGTTAAGTTTAGCGTTACCCAATAATCAGAAGCCATTAAAAAGCGATAAGGGAAAAAGTAGTAAAATTGTTTGTTTTCTTTGATTTGTTGACTCCATTTGTAGAAAATACGAATTAAAATAATCCATTCGGTCATGCTTACAGCATAAGCGATGTAATGAATGTATTTTTCGGTTGGAAGCAAGTAAATATGGTGTCCCCAATTGAACATCAAGTTAAACATTCCCAAAAAATACATCGCAAAAGATAGTTTTTGATAGGACGATTTTTCATCGCCACTAATTTTTTCCATCAAGTAAAAAGCAACACCATAAATGATTTGATTGATAGCACCCACGAGCGAACCATTTACTTTCCATTGAATCGTCATATCAGCAATAAAATGTTGTCTGAAATAAGGAAAAATCCACAAATAATTTTCGATAAAAGTAAAAATAAAGAAGATAATTCCAGTAAGCCACATCCAATAGTAAACAGGCCATTTTATCGAAAATCCAACCTGATGCAGATAGAAAACTAAGAAAACAATAAAAGATAGAAAAATAGGTAAAGCCCAAACGGGGTTGAATTCCCAATATTCTCTTCCACCAAAATCACCTGTAAAATAACTGTAGAAAATTCCTAACAAAGCAATTATCCAAAGTGAAAAATGCAAGTATTGTAAAAAAGTTCCAAAACGTGTAGTTTTCATTTTTGCAATAATCAATGTCAGAAAACCTAATCCAGCCGTTATAATCCCCAAATAAGCGCTACTCACATGAAGCGGACGAAGCGATAAAAATCCCATAACACCCGATTTTGGTTGGGTTATGCGATAACTTTCGGAAGCTAAATGTCCAAAAAATAAACCTAAAACAAACAATACTAGGGCTATTCTGATGAGCCAAATTCCAAAATTCTTCATTTCTTTTCTAAACTAAAAGTTCCTATTATTTCAGGTTGGTAATCTTGCGGATTCGATGTTCCTGTGGCGTCTACATTTTTTAAAAAGTGTAAAAGTGCTTTCATTTCTTTATCCGAAATTTCAAAAGCAGGCATTTGTTTTACTCCCGATTTTATGATGCCTTTTATATACGCTTCGTTGTTGGAAGTTCTCGAATACACATTAGTTAAATCTGGACCCAAATAACCGCCTAACCCATACAATTGATGACACGTATGACAGTTGTGTTTCTGCCAAACCAATCGCCCTTCAGCTACTAAATGAAGTTCTTTTTTAGAATAGGGCGTTGGACTAAAAAGAGGTATAGCATAAATCCAAATGCTAAACGCTAGAAAACAAACGAAAAGCACCAAAAAAATGCGTTTTGGATGGGCAAATAGATTCAGCATTACGAAATAGTTTTTTCTTTTTTAACCGATTTTACGCGGTATCTTTTGGGTAAACAATCTTTTAAAATGATTTCTGCGGTTTGAATTAAATTATAAGTTTCGCATAAAAATGGATGCGAATCATAATTTTTGAACTTCATTTTGAAGCGTTTGCTCATTTCGGTGACCATTTCATATACTTTTTCGGTATTTTTCCCCGAAGTGTACAAAGCATCGTATTTCATGAAATGTTGCAGTTGGTTTTTGAATTGCAAAATTTGGTCGTGATGAATGTTTTTATAACGAATGGGCGTAATTTCAGACTTATTCAATTTAATCGTATCTATTGATGAAATCAGATGATTCGCTAAATCATGCGCATAAACAATCGCTTCTAATAATGAATTCGAAGCCAATCGATTGGCACCATGAAGTCCGGTGTGCGAACATTCTCCAATGGCGAACAATTGTTTGATAGAAGTAGCTCCCGTTTCATCCACCACAATTCCACCACATTGATAATGCGCAGCTGGAGTTATCGGAATTAAATCTTTCGAAACATCAATGCCATTTTCAAAACAATAGTTGTAAACATTTGGAAATTTTGTTTTAAACGTCTCTATCGGCAAATGTCTTACATCGAGCCAAACGTGTTGCGAATGTTCTTTTTTCATTTGATCTGAAATGGCTTTTGAAACAATATCTCGAGTTGCTAATTCACCATCAGGATGATATTGAAAAACAAAACGTTCCATTTTTTGATTCAAAATATGAGCTCCAAATCCTCGAATCGCTTCGGTAATTAAGAACGCCTGACTTTTATTAGGTTCGTAAAGCGCTGTAGGATGAAATTGAATGTATTTCATTTTTTCCAATTTAGCACCCGCTCGATACGCCATCGCCACACCATCCCCAGTAGATACAAATGGATTTGAAGTCACGCCAAACACTTGTCCCGAACCACCAGTTGCTAAAACGGTTGCTTTTGCTACGATGGAAGTCACTTCACTTTTTTCATCAAATCCGATGATTCCGATGCATTTTTGATTGTCTAATAATAAATCAGTGGCAAAAAAGGAAGTTTTGATGGTAACATTCGGTAAATTCTGAACTACTTGAATCAACTTGGTTTCAATTTCTAATCCTGTTTTGTCTTTGTGGTGTACAATGCGATTTTGGGAGTGACCACCTTCTAAACCTAAATCCAATTCGCCTGAATTATTCTTGTCTAATTCCACGCCCCATTGAATCAATTCTTGTAATCGGGCAGGAGCTTCTGTAATTACGTGTTCGACTACTTTTTTATCGCAAATGCCTTTTCCAGCAAGTAAAGTGTCTTGAATATGTTGTTGGTAACTATCTTTGATAAAGTCGTGTACAACAGCAATTCCGCCTTGAGCGTAATAGGTATTGCACTCGTCAATAGAGGTTTTGCTAAGTAAGGTAATTTGTAGGTTTGGATTTTGCTCGCTGAGATATTTCGCTAGAGATAATCCCGCTAATCCTGTGCCTACTATGAGTATATCGGTTTCTAAATTTTGCATGATGTTTTAGTTTAGCGCTAACATTCTTTGAATAGGAAGTAAAGCTTTTTCGATGATTTCGTTGTCCAAATGCACTTCAGGACTTTCGTCTTTTAAACATTGATAGAGTTTCTCTAACGTGTTGACTTTCATAAATGCACATTCGCTGCACGCACACGTATTGTCTTCTTTTGAAGGTGCTGGAATTAATATTTTGGTTGGATTATCCAATTGCATTTGGTGTAAAATTCCGGCTTCTGTGGCTACGATAAACGTGTCATTATCACTGGTTTTTACATGATTCAACATACCAGATGTTGAACCAATGTAATGCGCTACTTTCAAAATATGAGTTTCCGATTCAGGATGTGCTATGATGGTAGCGTTTGGATGTTTTTTATATAAATCGATTAATTTTTCTAATGAAAATGCTTCGTGAACAATGCAAGACCCTTCCCATAAAACCATATCACGACCAGTTTCGGAAATTAAGTATTTGCCTAAATTTTTATCAGGAGCAAACACAATGGGTTGGTCTTCTGGAATGGATGCAATCACTTTTTTAGCATTGGAAGATGTACAAACAATGTCGGTTAAGGTTTTAACTTCAGCTGTGCAATTGATGTAGGTTACAACGGTATGGTTCGGATATTTTTCTAAGAAATTCTTGAATTCATCTGGCGGACAACCATCGGCAAGGGAACAACCAGCTTTTACATCGGGAACGATTACTTTTTTATTTGGATTGACAATTTTAGCCGTTTCTGCCATGAAATAAACGCCAGCAAAAACAATAATATCGGCATCAACTTGCGATGCTTTTCTCGATAATTCTAAACTATCACCCACAAAATCAGCAATTTCTTGAATGGCTTCTTCTTGATAATAATGCGCCAGAATTACTGCATTTTTCCTTTTTTTTAATTCAAGAATTTTCTCTTTTAAATCCGAAGTTGTTTTCATTAGAGGATATTTTTATCTTTTATTTAATTAAATTTTTTAAAGCTTAAGGAAAGTCTCTCCAGTATTGAATTCACTAATTAAATCCAAAAGAGAAGTTTCTTTCAGCGTTTTCTTCAAATTTTCACGTAATGGCTTGTACTTATGATGAAAAGGACAAGGTTGTTTGTCGGAACAATCATGAAGTCCTAAACTGCATCGGTCAAATAAGTCATTTCCGTCGATAGCTTTTACGAGCTGTTCTAACTTAATGTGTTTCAATTGTACCTTTTCGATTTCAAATCCACCGCCATTTCCTTTAATCGATTTTATGATGTCGGCTTTTACCAAACGTTGTAAAATCTTAGCTGTAAAAGGTTCTGGTGATTCAATTTTTCTGGCAATGTCTCGAATACCGCAACGCTTGCCAGCAGACGATTCTGAGGCAATGTAAATGGTAGCTCGTATGGCATATTCACAGGTTTTTGAAAACATAGATAAAATTTACACAAAGTTAGGGATTTTAAATCATCGAAATATGATTTTAGTCATATTCTGATGGATATCCTTTTCCGAAATGGATTGCGAATCGGGTAGTGGTGCAATCGTGTTTTGATAATTTCTGAAATTTTGAATGTAATAGTTTTTATCATAGCCCAATTCCAATAAAGCGTCTTGCATTACAGCAATATCTTCTGGATTCAATAAAGAAGAATGATAAGTGGTTCGGACTTCAAATGGAATGTAACTCGCTTGAAGTACTTCAAAACAACTTAGAAATTGACTATAAAAATCGGACTTCGTTATTGCAAAGAATTTCTCTTTCGTACCTTTAAAATCCAATGCCACATAATCGATGAGCTGTTCTTTAATTAGTTTTTCGAGTACTTTGGGCTGACTTCCATTCGTATCTAATTTGATTAAAAATCCTAAACTTTTTACTAATTTTATGAATAGGATAATGTCTTTGTGAATTAAACATTCGCCACCGCTAAAAACTACGGCATCTAATAAATTTCTTCTTGATTTTAAAAACGAAATGATTTCGGAAAAGTAAAAAGCCCCTTTTCCGAAAACTATTTCGGGATTGTAACAATAATCACATTTCATATTACACCCTGCAAACCATAAGATACAAGCCGATTTATCGGGATAATCTAACAGTGTGAAGGGTGTAAAACTATGAATGGCTTTTTTGTTTAGAAAATCAAGATTTACATTCTCTAAAGTGGGTTCGTTGTTTGTGTTCACCTTTTTTTCCAATATTAAAACTTTCTACGGGTCTGTGATAGCCCATTACTCGTGTATAAACCAAACATTTGGTTCTTTTTTCATTGTGTTGAAGCAAAGCTTCAGTGGTTTGTGTTTGCATAAGATGTTGTATTTAAGGTTGCTAATAATTCTTCATCGCATTTTGGACAATATTCGTGTTCGCCATTCAAATAACCGTGTTTCGGACAAACGCTGAAAACTGGAGTCACTGTGATATAGGGCAATTTGAAATTCGTAATTACTTTTTTAATGAAATTTCGACACGCTTCTACCGAACTTAGTTTTTCATTCATGTACAAGTGTAAAACCGTTCCTCCAGTGTATTGACATTGTAAATTGTCTTGTAATAACAAAGCTTCGAAAGGATCTTCGGTGTAATCTACTGGTAATTGCGAACTGTTCGTGTAGTAAATATTTTCGCCTTCACCTGCTTGAATAATATCGGAATAACGTTTTTTATCTTCTTTCGCAAAACGATACGTCGTGCCTTCTGCAGGAGTGGCTTCTAAGTTGTATAAATTGCCAGTTTCTTCTTGATAAGCTCTCATTTTGGTTCGAATGTGTTCCAAAATTTCGGTAGCGAATGCCATTCCGTAATCCGAAACGATGTCTTCTTTTCCGTCGGTGAAATTTTGAATCATTTCGTTAATTCCGTTCACACCAATTGTAGAAAAGTGATTTCTGAAATGAGGCAAATAACGTTTGGTATAGGGAAACAAACCTCTATCGTACATTTCCTGAATGAAAACGCGTTTTTTCTCTAATGTCGCCTTCGAAATTTCTAGCAAACGATCTAAATCGGAATATAATTTGGCTTTATTGCCTTTGTTCAAATAACCCAATCGCGCCATATTGATAGTTACCACACCGATACTTCCGGTCATTTCCGCACTTCCGAATAAGCCATTTCCTCTTTTTAATAATTCGCGTAAATCGAGTTGTAAACGGCAGCACATGCTTCGTACGGCATTGGGTTTGTATGCATTTGGATTTTCAACTTTATTACCGTTTTCATCATACGTATATTGACTTCCAATGAAGTTTTGGAAGTAAGACGAACCAATTTTAGCTGTATTTTCAAAAAGAATATCGGTGTTTTCTCCGTACCAATCAAACTCTTCGGTAATGTTAACTGTTGGAATAGGGAAGGTGAACGGCTGTCCATGCGCATCGCCTTCGGTCATGACAGTGTAATACGCTTTGTTGATGAGATTCATTTCTTTTTGAAAATGTTCGTAACGCATTTCGGTTATGTCTGAAACGCCTCTTTCTTTAGCTCTTTTTATAAAATCTTCTGAAGTGATTCCTTTAAAAAGATGCTGTTCATTTCGTGTTGGGATTTGCTCTTTCAAATCATCTGGAACCACCCAATCCAATGTAATATTCGTAAACGGAGATTGTCCCCATCGTGCAGGCACATTCAAATTGTAGACGAAACTTCGAATTGCTTTTAAAACATCGTCATACGATAAATTATCCTTGAAAACATAAGGAGCCAAATACGTATCAAAAGAACTAAACGCTTGAGCACCGGCCCATTCGCTTTGTAAAATCCCTAAAAAATTGGCCATTTGCCCTAATGCTTCTCTAAAATGATTAGGTGGTCTGCTTTCCACTCTGCCACGAACACCGTTAAAGCCTTCATTTAATAAAACGCGTAAACTCCAACCTGCGCAATAACCTGTTAAGCAATCTAAGTCGTGAATGTGAATATCGCCATTTCGGTGCGCGTAGCCTTCTTCTTTAGAATAGACTTTGTCTAGCCAATAATTCGCAATGATTTTTCCTGCGACATTATTCACTAAACCTGCATTAGAATAGGAAGTGTTTGCATTGGCATTGATGCGCCAATCAGTTTGGTTGGTGTATTCTTCTATGGTTTGGGTGCTGTCTACATAAGTAGTGTCATCATTTAAACCTAATACGTGTTCGCGTTGAAGTTTTCGAGTATGACGAAACAACATGAAAGAACGCATCACTTCATAATGTCCATATTCGTATAGTGTTTTTTCAATTTTATCTTGAATATCTTCAACTGCCCAAGTGTCTTGATGTGACAACAATTGGAACACCGTTTCAATAACTTTAAGGTTTAAAGTTTCGCTTACACTGGCAAAAGCTTTTGTAATGGCTTCTTCTATTTTGAAAGGTTCAAATGGTAAATACGTACCATTTCGTTTGATTACAAATTTGTCCATATTGCAGAATTTTAATTGTGGTATGAATACAAATTTAAATATTTAAAAGACTTTTTAGTCTTGTTTGAATAAATAATAATCAACAAATTAAAATGGTTTTTGTTGATAAGTTGTTTTTGATTATTTAATTGATTTATTAAATATTTAAATTCTTAAATAAAATATAAAACTTGATTCTATTTATTTAAAAGCAATAATTTATTTTTGTATTGCGTTTTTTTGTCTATATTTGTAACAGAATAAAAGTAAACGATTCCGTAAACGTTTTTACTTTTTGAGCTGGTAAATAAAAAAATAGGTTATTGATTTTCAGGATTTTAATTTTTAATTAAAAAGAGTTTTTAAACTCATAACCCGAAGGTCACAGGTTCGAGTCCTGTTCCCGCTACTAAGTTGAAGCCATTCCAAGTGAGTGGCTTTTTTATTTTTATCCGTTATGAATCCAAAAAAAATTGCCGAGTATAGAAAATTACTCAATGTTACTAAAACAGCTACGCTGAAAGAATTGAAAACTATCTACAGAAATAGCATGAAAGAAGATCATCCTGATACTATTGCAGATCCTGTGGAGCGTTTAGCTGCAGAAGAAAGAAGTAAAAATATTATTGAGGCATACCATTTTTTGGTTAGTATTGCGCCAGAAACACAAGAAAAAAATAAAGAAGTTTATCAAAGAATTACTTCAACTGTAAATATTCAAGATTTTTATATGGATAATGGGGTGTTGTATATTTCATTTTTAGACGGAAGTAACTACGAATATTTTAGTGTTCCTAAAGTAACCTACATTAAAATGGTAAATGCAGAGTCGCCAAGTCGTTTTGCAAGAAGACATATTTATAACGAGTTCTTATACCGTAGCGCAAGCAAAATTGTAGCAGAATAAGCAATTGTTAAAAAATATCCTTATTTTTGATATACTAACCAAAAACTATATCAAGTATGGAAATTAATTTTTTAGCTGTTTTAGTGGCGGCACTCTCAAGTTTTATTGTTGGATTTTTTTGGTATAATCCTAAAGTTTTCGGAACGATTTGGATGAATGAAACTGGAATGACTGAAGAAAAAGCAAGAAAAGGAAATATGGCCAAAACTTTTGGATTAACATTTATTTTTGCTTTCATGTTAGCTTTTATAATGATGCCATTAACAATTCATCAATTTGGTGCTTTAGGTATGGTTGGAGGAGATGCAACAAAAGCGTTGCCTTCTTATGCTGCTTTTATGGCAGATTATCAAGATGCCTTCAGGACTTTTAAGCATGGTGCTTTGCATGGATTTACATCGGGATTGTTCATCGCATTACCTGTTGTAGCTACAAACTGTTTATTTGAACAAAAAACATTTAAATATGCAGCTGTAACTTCTGGTTATTGGATTGTGGTAATGACCTTAATGGGAGCTATCATTTGTGGCTGGAAATAAATTGAATTTTAACATTTAATTATATAGGAATCGCTCTACTTTTGTGGGGCGATTTTATTTTTACCTTGGAAAAAATTTCATTTAAAATATACAATTCGGTTAAAGATTTGCCTTCACTTTGGGACGCAGTAGCTCAGAGTAATGTATTTCTACAAACGTCTTATCTATCTGTTCTTGAACGTTCGGCTCCTGTAAATATGGAGTGTTTTTATATTGGAATTTTTGAAAACTCAGAAATCATTGGAGTTTCTTTAGCACAGTATTTAGATTTGAATAAATTGGAATCCTTCGGAGAACGAGATAAATCCTTCAAAATTGCAATTCGTAATTTTATCTTTAAGAATTTTGCTTCTCACACTTTATTTCTTGGGAATAACATGATTACAGGTCAAAACGGTTATGTGTTTTCAAAAGAAATCGACTTCAATCATATAAGTGAAATTCTATTGCAAAGTGCCGATGAAATAACGTTGTACTTCAAGAAAAAAGGAATTTCAATTCACTTGGTTTCGTTTAAAGATTTTTATGATCATTGTTCGTTAGAGTTGAAAAAGTATCGTTTTTCAAACATTTACGAATTCAATACACAACCCAATATGATTTTCTATTTGCAGGATAATTGGAAATCATGGGATGATTATGTAGCAGCACTTTCTAAAAAATATCGGGACCAATTTAAAAGAGCTCGTAAAAAAAATGATGGAATTCAAGTAAAGAATCTTACATACGAAGAAGTGCTTAAGAATGAAGAACAGATATATGAATTGTATCATTATGTTGCGAAAAATGCACCTTTTAATACCTTTTTCTTATCTAAAAATCACTTTTCAACTTTAAAAGGACAATGTGGTAATCGATTCCAGATTTTTGGATATTTCTTGAATGAAGAATTAGTGGGTTTTCACACTTTATTACTAAATAATGAAACGCTTGAAACCTATTTCTTAGGGTATAACGAACATATTCAGAAAGAAAATATGTTATACTTAAACATGTTGTACAACATGACAGAATATGGGATTGAAAATGGTTTCAAACGAATTATTTTTGGTAGAACAGCACTAGAAATTAAAAGTTCTATTGGTGCAACACCAGTTCAAATGTCAGGTTTCATTTATCATAACAATAAATTGATTAATAGATTTATTGGTAGAATTTTTAAAAATTTGGAGCCAGAACTACATTGGCAGCAAAGACATCCTTTTAAATAAAAAAGTCCCGATTCAATCAGGACTTTCTTTTTATAATTTACTTTCTAAACTGTTCCAACCACCACCGTTGATGCAATCAATACCGTGTTGTTTTAAAATAGAAGTGGCTTGAGCACTTCGCATTCCTGAACGACAACAAGCGATAATCGGTTTGTTCCATTTTTTGATGGTTTCGATGTTTCCGTTTAACACTTGTAAGGCAATGTTTTTTGAGCCTTTGATATGACCTTCTTTGTATTCGTCAGGTGTTCTAACATCTAATATGATAGCGCCTTTTTGAACATATTCCTGAACATCATTCGTTTTATTTCCTAATCCTAAAAAATCTAATATTCCCATAATTATTTCTTTTTTTGACAAAGATAGAGTTGATTGAAAATCTTTTCAGTAACAAAAGTTACTTTGTTTAAGCGTTAGTTTTTTCAAAAATCAATTCCAATCCGTTATCAACTAAATGTACAATTTCTGGGCGATTGCTTTTTACTTTTTCTAAGTGATTTAGAACTTTATCAACCAAATCTGAATTTCCTTCTTTTTTAGCCAATTCCGCAATTTCAACAGATAACAACCAATCATTTGGATGTCCAGCAGAAACCGAAGCAAATGCTTCTTTTAAAGTAGTCGTAGCAGGTTTTCCTTCTCTGATGTTGCGAACACTTAAATAGAGTCTTTCTAATTCTTCTCTTTCAGTCGATTTTTTCTGTTTAATCGTTTGCGAAGAGGGAACGTGATTAATCATATCAAAACTATTCACATCCGCTGGCCCAGAAAAAGCAGAAATCACTTTTTTACCAACAGCCATGTCATAAATTCCCCATTCTGGTCGGAAAAGAACCGTATCAATATGAGTAACGGTACAATTTTTGAATTTAATCAATAAGATTTCACCTTGCAAATTGCGTGTTCCTGTAACTATTTCACCTGTAACTTTAATGTTTCCTTCAAACTCTAAAGTCACTTGCTCGCCTTCGTAAATATCATATGCACGCAAATCTCGTGGACTCATTTCTTCAATAGCCAAGTTGATCCCTTTTAGTTTTCCAATTGGAGATCCAAAACCTTCCGCATGGTATTCTGTACCGTGACCCACTAATTCTTTTTCTCTGTGAGATAGTGCTGTTTTTCCGGTTGTTTGAACATAAACGGGTTTCCCTTCGTCTTCAATAACATTGGTAAATATACCCGAGATTTGAAGTCCAGTACTTAATTCTATTGTTCCTAAAGCTTTAGAATTAATTAATTTTTTTATACCCGATAATCCACCAGTTCTTAAAGCCATTTTATTAGCAAATTCTTCAAGAACTGAGCTTAAATGAGCAAAATCAGGAGTTACAAAAAGTTGAGGTTGTGGTTTTGTAATATCAAAACTTTGGTCGGCTGCCGAAATATCGTATGGGATTTTTTTAACATTGTCTGTCATACACCATGCACTTTCTCCAATAGACGAGAGTAAGCCTGCACCATAAATTTTTGGATTATCTACGGTTCCAATTAATCCGTATTCTACTGTCCACCAATGTAAGTTTCTTATGCGAGACATTTCGGATAATTCACCCATATTGTTTTGTAAGAAATCTACTTGCTCTTCTGCTTTTTTAATTTCTTCTGCTGGCGTATCTTCAGCTTCTTTTAAAATTGAAAGCAAACGAATCGCTTCATACAATTCATAATCACGAGCTGATGAAATCGCTTTACAACCAATTTCACCAAAACGTCTTAAATATTCAGCATATTCCGGATTCGCTATGATAGGAGCGTGACCTGCGCCTTCGTGAATGATATCGGGAGCTGGAGTGTATTCAATATGCTCTAACTGGCGAATATCACAAGCAATTACCAACACATTATACGCTTGAAATTCCATGAACGCATTAGGCGGAATGAATCCATCAACGGCAACTGCAGCCCAACCGATTTCTTTTAAAATTCGGTTCATACCATACATGTTGGGAATATTATCAATTTCCAAACCTGTTTTTTGTAAGCCTTCTAAATACGAACTATGAGCAACTTTTGAAAGGTAATCTACATTTTTACGCATAACATAGCGCCAAACGGCTTGGTTAATAGGCGTATAATCATCATAAACTTGTGGCTTGATGAATTGTTTTAAATGTTTTGGTAATCTGTCAATCAGTGGATTACTTTCAAAATGCGTTTCCATAATTTTACTTGTGATGTTTGACGTAAAATTACGATTTTTTCACAAATCAGGAAAACATTTTGAGAATTTGATAAAACTAAATGGTATATTGCTATTCTGTTTTTTCAACAGGAACTGTCGGTTCAATTTTGGGAATACTGTCACTTGGAACTGTTTTTGGACCAGGCAGACCTTCGTTTGTATTTATTGGAGTTACACCATCAACATATTCCGTCTCTTTTAAATCTTCTGATTTTCTTCCTAATTTGATATCTGGATTTTCTTGTGTTCCTAAAACTTTAATTGGAATTCCGATGATGCCTAATGGTGGTAATCCTATACGCATTTTCAAGTTTAATTTTCCGTCTAAACTCGTTTGTCCTTCAAATCGTAATCTAAAACCCGCTACTTTAAATTTGAAACGTTCGATAGTAACAATATTGTTTTTTATTGTTGATTTGATATCCACCTTTGAAATATCAGGATCTTTGATGTCAGGATTTTCGGTTTTAGCAGAAACGACATTCAATAATTTAAAGCCTTTCATTTTAACTTTCTTCACTGAAAGTGTTCCGCTTCCTTCTAAAGATGGCATTATAGGTGTCATTTGATTGTTTAAAACTCCTTTTATGGAATAATTCAAACCTACAATTCCTTCCGCACTTTCTGCAGCCGTTACGATTTCTCGGAACATTTTGATTTCGTTGTAAGCGCGTTTAATATCAAATTCAGAAGCATTAATTTTATAATCGAAATATGCTTTTTGTGTGCCTTCGTTTTTATAAAAAGCATCCATTTTAGCGGTAGCACCAATGATACCTAAGCTGCTATTTGAAAGTTGTAAACTACCGTTTTGAATGACTAAATTACCTTTTAAATTTTCAATGGTAATGTCGTCATATTGTGTTTTTACAGCATTAGTTTGGATGGAAACATTCAAATTCGTTGGAATTTGAACTACACCTGAAACTTCTGTTTTTTCAACTTCTTCATCGGTTTCGTAAGTTAGGGTTGGAATAAATTCATTAACATTCAAATAATTCGATGTTAGATTGAAATTTCCTTTTAAAATTTGATTTTCCGAAAGAACAAAGTTGATGACATTTTCTAAATTTCCATTCATGGTAATATCGGACGTGCCATATGTTCCATTGAAATTAGAAAAATTCATCTTGTCTTGATTGAACGTGAACAATCCGTTTTCAATTAAGAAGGGTTTTGCCAAATAATCACTTGTAGTTTTGATGTTTTTTACTTCAAGAGTTCCTCTGTTTTTTAAGTTGGCAATTCTTCCATTTGAAGCGTCGCTTTGTTTTCCAGCCAAGCTCAAATCAGCTTTTATGAAACCATCTATATCTAGTCCTTTTTGGGAGAAAACTTTATAAATTCGAGCAACGTTTAATGTTCCTTTTGCTTTTACATCGTAATTGATATCATCGAAATTTTTAAATGAAGCATTTAAGTTAAAGGGTTCGCCTTCAAAAGTGAAATTAGCTGGAGAAAGAATAAAAGAAGCGTCTTTAAAATCACCTGTTGGACTGTTTAAGTTCGCTTTTAAATTAATATTTTGAATCGGTTTTGGATAATAAGTGGTTTGAATGAATCCGTTAGTAAATTCAAATTTTCCTTTAGTTACAGGGAATTTTTTATCTTTTTTAATATAATCTCCTTTGGAAACGATATCGGCATCTAAACTTCCTGCTAATTTAAAATTCGGAATTTGAAGCGCATTACTCAAAAACGCCAAATCTAATTTTGATTTTACTTTTGAATCAATTTTAAGTTGTTCTCCAAAACCATCGGAAATTAAAATCGCACTTAATTTGTTTTTATTTACATCAAAATATAACGAATCTAATCGTATTTTTAGTTGATTGATGTCTAAATTTGGAAGTTTAGTATCTAAATTCAAGAAAATATTCTCAACGGGATAAGGCGCTTTTTCATGTTTTACGTAGCCATCTCTTACTTTGATGTTGAAATTCACTTCCGGACTTAAATTCTCAGAAGCAATATATTTTCCTTTTAAAGTTAAGAAAGCGGAGGTTGTTCCCTTCATTTTAGTTTCGGTCATCCAAGAAACATATTCGGCAGGTAAAGCAGTGAATAAATCATCTAAATCGCTATCTTCAGTTTTTAATTTGAAATCCATTTGAT
>NZ_DITB01000076.1 GCF_002422095.1 Flavobacterium sp. UBA6195 | reverse complement strand
TGAGTTTTTTCACAGTCTGACGTTGCATTCCAGCACGAGTTCCTCCTCTACCGTCGCCAGTTCTATACGTTCCCGCACTGTGCCACGCCATACGAATGAACAATCCTCCGTAATGACCAAAATCGGCTGGCCACCACTCTTGTGATTGTGTCATTAAGGTACGTAAGTCTTTCTTTAAAGCTTCATAATCTAACGATTGGAATTCTTTTGCATAGTCAAATTTTGCTCCCATAGGATCTGACTTTTCAGAATTCTGACGTAATACATTCAAATTCAATTGATTTGGCCACCACTGTTTGTTTCTATCAACTGTTGTAGTCCCCACAGTTGCAGGAGTGGTAGTAGTGCTATTCTTGCTGTTGTGATAATCAGCAGCATGAGGTCCGCTGTGAGGATTTTCTTTAGAAATACTCATCGTTCTCCCTGTTACTGGACAAGTAGCCGTTTCCTGTGCTATTGCAAATAACCCAAGAAATAAACTGGTTGTTACTAATACTCTTTTCATAAAGCTAATTATTTGTTTTTAAAGTTGATCAAATTTCGATTAATTTAAAATGGTTTTTTTATACTTTAGAATGTTATTTTTTATATAAGTATAGATTTTATTGATAAAGAGTTATAGTCTACTATAAGAAATACCTATTTTAAATAGTACTGCTCTTATACTCTAAAAATACCGTATTAATATTTATATTTGTACAAAATATTAATTATGCAACATATTATAAATCGCTTTATAAGCTACGTTACTATAGACACCGAATCTGATCCAAATTCAGATACTACTCCAAGCACAAAAAAACAATTAGACCTAGCCAATCTATTAGTAAAAGAACTAAAAGTAATGGGGATGACCGATATAACTATCGATAAAAATGGTTATGTTATGGCTACTTTAGAAAGTAATGTAAAACACGAAGTTCCTACTATAGGTTTTGTTTCTCACTACGACACTACACCTGATTTTACTGGAGCTAACGTAAAACCTCAAATTGTAAAAAATTATGATGGTGGTGATATCGTTTTAAATAAGAAACAAAATATCGTTTTATCACCAAGTTATTTCAAAGATTTACTTTTATATAAAGGACAAACTTTAATCACTACCGATGGAACTACATTACTTGGTGCCGATGATAAAGCGGGTATTACCGAAATTATGTCGGCAATGGAATACCTTATTCAACATCCAGAAATTAAACACGGTAAAATTCGTGTAGGTTTTACGCCAGATGAGGAAATTGGTCGTGGTGCTCATAAATTTGATGTTGAAAAATTTGGTTGTGATTGGGCTTACACCATGGATGGAAGTCAAATTGGAGAATTGGAGTACGAAAATTTCAATGCCGCTGGAGCTAAAATTACATTCAAAGGAAAAAGCGTTCATCCAGGATATGCTAAAGGAAAAATGATCAACTCGATGTTGTTAGCCAACCAATTCATTTCTAAATTACCAAAGAAAGAAATTCCTGAAAAAACTAAAGGTTACGAAGGATTCTTTCACGTAGTTGGAATTTCTGGAAGTATTGAAGAAACAGTGGTTGAATTAATCATTCGCGACCATAGTGCTAAAAAATTCAAAGAAAGAAAAGAGTTTATACATGAATTAGCCAATAAATTCAATAAAAAATGGCAAAAACAATTTGGTGAAGAAATCGTAATTGCGGAAGTAAAAGACCAATACTACAACATGAAAGAAAAGGTAAAACCTGTTTTCCATATTGTTGAAATTGCCGAAAAAGCGATGAAAGAATTAGGTATAAAACCAATCATCAAACCTATTCGAGGTGGAACTGATGGTTGTCAATTATCGTACAAAGGATTACCTTGTCCGAACATCTTTGCAGGTGGTCATAACTTCCACGGGAAATATGAATATGTTCCTGTTGAAAGTATGGTTAAAGCTACTGAAGTTATTGTGAAAATTGCTGAAATTACAGCTACAACTAAAAAATAAATCTATTTCATAATAGATAACTATTATAAAGACAGGCAATTTACAGCTTGTCTTTTTTTGTATATTCGCAATTCTATTCTTATTCAATAAAAATCAAAACAATTATGTTTCA
The DNA here is from genome assembly GCF_002422095.1 of Flavobacterium sp. UBA6195. Classification (GTDB taxonomy): domain Bacteria; phylum Bacteroidota; class Bacteroidia; order Flavobacteriales; family Flavobacteriaceae; genus Flavobacterium. Next base: position 9,405 of record NZ_DITB01000076.1, on the reverse strand, counting down.
AAAAATAAACCTTAAAAAGAATCTATTATTAGTTGCGCTTGTCTCAATTTCTACAATTACGTTAGCACAAGAAAAACATCTTAAAAACATCAAACAATTAACTTTTGGTGGAGATAATGCCGAAGCTTATTTTAGTCCAAAAGGAGATAAACTAACGCTTCAAGTTACCAATAAAGCCTTTGGAGTTTCGTGCGACCAAATCTTTATGTTGGATTTACAAGCTCAAGAATTTAATGAAAAAAGCTTACAATTAGTTTCAACTGGAAAAGGAAGAACTACTTGTTCTTTCTATATGCCTGATGGGAAACATATTATTTACGCTTCCACTCACGCAGCAGATCATGCATGTCCGGCTCCACCAAAACCAATTGATGGTAAATATCTTTGGGCAATTTATCCTGAATTTGACATTTACATGGCTGATTTAAAAGGAAATATTGTAAAACAATTCACTAATTCTCCAGGTTATGATGCAGAAGCTGTGGTTTCACCTGACGGAAAGAAAATTGCGTTCACCAGTATTAGAAGTGGTGATTTGGAAATCTATGTAATGGATATTGATGGTAGCAATTTAAAACAAATCACTTCTGGATTAGGATATGATGGTGGTTGCTTCTTTTCGCATGATAGTAAGAAAATCGTATTCCGTTCATCTCGTCCAAAAACGCCTGAAGCGATTAAAGAGTATAAAGATTTATTAGCACAAAATTTAGTAGCGCCATCTGAAATGGAAATCTATACTTGCAACATCGATGGTACTGATTTAAAACAGATTACGAATCTTGGGAAAGCCAATTGGGCACCTTACTTCCACCCTTCTGATAAAAAAATTATCTTCTCCTCGAATCATCATTCCACACGTGGTTATGATTTCCAATTGTACATGATTGATACCAATGGTGAAAATTTACAGCAAATTACTTGGGAAAGCGAATTTAATGCGTTTCCAATGTTTTCTCCTGATGGAAAAAAATTAGTGTTCTCTAGTAACAGAATGCAAAGCAAACCAAGAGAAACCAATGTGTTCATCGCGGATTGGGTTGAAGGTGATGCTGCCGAAATTGCACAACCAAAGTCACTAAAGAAACACATTAGTTATTTAGCTTCTGACGAATTACAAGGACGTTTAACGGGTTCAGAAGGCGAGAAAAAAGCTGCCGATTATATTGCAAAAGAATTCAAAGCTTTAGGATTAAAACCTTATGCAAACAATAGTTATTTCCAAAAATTCAATTACAAAGTAAAATTGAATCCTCATGCTACAGATGGTTCGGGTGACAAAGCCAATCAAGGAACCAATGTAATTGCGTTTTTAGATAACAAAGCTTCTAAAACCATCATTATTGGAGCACATTACGACCATTTAGGTTTAAACGAACACAACCATTCTACAAAACCTAATTCACATGGTGAAATTCATAACGGAGCAGATGATAATTCTTCTGGTGTTGCTGGAGTTTTGGAATTAGCTCGTATGCTATCAAAAAACAAAACCAAAGAAAATGCGAATTATATTTTTGCTCTATTTTCAGGCGAAGAAGATGGTTTAATTGGTTCAAAACACATGGCAGAAACTTTAAAATCATTATATCCTAATGTAGTAACGATGATAAACATGGATATGATTGGAAGATTAAATGCAGATAAAGGGTTAACTGTGGGTGGCGTAGGAACTTCTCCAGAATTCACAAAAATCGTAAACAAAAATAAACCTGCTGGCTTTAATGTTACTTTAGACCTTGCAGGACAAGGACCTTCTGACCACACTTCATTTTATTTAAAAGATATTCCAGTGTTGTTTTTCTTTACTGGTACTCATAATGATTATCACAAACCAAGTGATGATGAGGATAAAATCAATTACTACGGTGTAAGAAACATTACGGATTATGTATGCAGAGTTTGTTCAGAAATTGAGAAATTAGAGAAAGTTGAGTTCACTAAAACAGCTATGAATACTGAAAAAGTAGTTCCAAAATACAAAGTAACTTTAGGAATTATGCCTGATTACACCGATCATGGAGATGGTTTACATATTGATGGTGTTACGGATAATCGTCCAGCTCATGCAGCGGGAATTTTAGCGGGTGATATTCTAGTAAAAATTGGAGATTGTGAAATAAAAGAAGTATACGGTTATATGGATTGCTTATCCAAATTAAGTGTTGGCGATGAAAAAGACGTAACCATAATGAGAAACGGCAAACCAATTACTGTAAAAGTAAAATTCTAAAATCAAATTAAAGAGGACTTTGTTCCTCTTTTTTTATGAAGATTATTTACATTTGATAAACACAAAAGCATACTATTTTGGAAAAAGAAAACAAATGGAATAAAACCAACCAATGGGAAAACGAATTAGAGCAATTACACGCTATCATTCGGAAAACACCTTTAATTGAAACTACAAAATGGGGCGGTCCTGTTTATACCTATAAAAACAAAAATGTAGTTGGTATCGGTGGTTTTAAATCCTATTTTGGAATTTGGTTTTACAATGGTGTTTTTTTGAAAGATGAAAAGAAATTGCTCATCAATGCAAATGAAGAAAACACCAAATCCTTACGTCAAATGCGATTTAATTCCGCTAACGAAATCAATGAGAAGTTGATTTTAGCCTATATTAAAGAAGCCATAGTGATTGAAGAAAAAGGATTAGCAATTCCAAAAGAAAAAAAAGAAACCATAATCCCTGAAATTTTGCAAAAAGAATTTGATAAAAATCGAGAACTTTTAGCCAAATTTAATACGTTTTCTCCTTACAAGCAGAGAGAATTCATTGAACACATAACTTCAGCCAAGCAAGAAAAAACACAAATGACTCGTTTAGATAAAGTCATTCCAATGATTTTAGAAGGTAGAGGTTTAAACGACAAATACAGAGCATAAAAAAAGCCGAATTTCAATATTGAAATTCGGCTTTTTTACTATTTAAAAAATCTTATTTTGCTGCTAATTTAGCGCTCATTTCCATAGAAATAGCAGATTTCTCCATTTTAATTTTACCTGCCATAGTTTCAACTACTACAGTATCTTCATTCATTTCTGCAATTTTACCGTGGATTCCTGCTTTAGTGATGATTCTATCCCCTACTTTTAATCCGGTTTCAAATGCTTTTTCTTTTTTGGCTCTCTGTTGTTGTGGTCTTATTAATAAGAAATAAAACACGGCAATCATTAATACTAATTGTATTGCTAAACTTGAATTCATATACTAATTATTAAAGCTACTATTTAGCAGCTGGTGTTACATTTGCTTTAATTTTGAACATTTCATGACCATTCTCGGTATTGGTCGTTAGTGTTACCGTTTTTTCTTGTTCTCCTGGTTTATTTTTAGAGTCAAAAGACACTTTGATAGGAGCGGAATCTCCTGGTTTAATTGGATCTTTTGGCGGTTGAGGAACAGTACAACCACAACTTCCTTTGGCATCTGAAATAATTAAATCAGATTCCCCAACATTTTTAACGGTAAATTCTGTTTCCACTACATCACCTTCTGTAATGGTACCAAAATCATGAATTTCTTTGTCTAATTCTATTATTGGTAATTTTCCAACTAATACTTTTTCTGCTTCAACAGTTTTCATATCAGCATCTGTAATTTTATCGGCTGCACTTTCTTGTTTACAAGAAACGGCTAAAAAAACAAATGAAACAGCTAATAAACTAAGTGATTTTCTAATCATATCATTAAAATTTATAATAAACCTCTACCTGATTTTTTTAATTTACCGTCTTGAGTAAATTCTTTTACCAAGTTATCTAAAATTCCGTTGATAAAAATACTACTTTTTGGCGTAGAATACTCTTTTGCAATTTCTAAATATTCGTTAATTGTTACTTTCGTTGGAATAGATGGAAATTTCAACAACTCACAAATTGCCATTTTTAAGATAATGGTATCAATTTCAGCAATACGTTCTACATCCCAATTAGGCGTTTTATCAATGTACTCTTTTGATAATTCCATTTCATTCAAAACCGTTTTTCTAAACAAGTTTTTTACGAAATCTTTATCATCTTCATCTTTGTAAACTTTTGGAATTACTAAAGTATCGTGTTCTCCTTTTAGTTGTTTGATTTGTTTTACAATTAAAGTATTAATTGCCGGTAAATCGTCCAACCAAGTCAATTTATGATCTTCCAAATAATCATATAAACGGTCGCTTGGAGCGATAACTTCAGTATATAAATCAACGATGAATTTTTTATCATCTTCAAAATCACCAACAGGTTTTTGCATGTAATTTTGATACAACTCACTTTCTTTAATCGTATCAATTAAACCTAAAATAATATCATCATTTAATTTCCAGTTATTGATGTTATGATCATCTATAGCAGTTTCCAACGCTTCCGATTCGGTTAGTAAAACCAAAACTTTATTATTGATAAATTTTAAGTTAGGATTGATTTCTTCTTTAGTAGCTAAATGTTTTTTAGAAGCCAAATCAATGTATTCTTCTTCTTTTTTCTTGATTTCTATGAGTGCTGAAAGCAATAAAAGATACAAATTTTGGGTGTTTTCGATACTTTGAAAAAGAAATTTTTCTTCTTTATCCAAATTATCAGATTGGTGTTGGTGCATTGCATAAATACTTTGCATCACTTTTACTCGGATATGTCTTCTGTTTAACATACTAATTAAGAACTTTATAAAATTAAGAGAGCGAAAAAGTTGCCTCTTTCGCCCTGCAAAAATACAATTTTATTTAAAACGAATTACTTCTTTAATTCATTTTTTGCATCATCAATACGTTTTTGCGCCATTGAAAAAGCCGCTTGATGCGTAGTAATGTTGTTATCATCTGCAAATTTAAAAATCTCTAATGCTGTATTATAGATGTTTTCTGTTTTCTCCATTACCTGAGCATTCGTCCATTTTACCAATTCTGAATACACGTTGATAACACCACCTGCATTAATTAAAAAATCTGGTGCATATAAAATACCTTTTTCTTTTAAGATTTTTCCATGAACTGCTTCGTTTGCTAATTGATTATTAGCTGCTCCAGCAATAATAGAAGCTTTGATATTGTTTATAGTAGCATCATTAATAGTAGCTCCTAAAGCACATGGTGCGTAAATATCTACATCAGCACTATATAAATCAGCACCAGTAAAAATTTTAGCTCCGTACTTCGCTCCTACTTGGTGTACTCTATCTTCGTTGATATCTGTAATCGTTACGATTGCACCACTTTCTGTTAAGTGTTGTACTAACGATTCACCAACGTGACCAATTCCTTGTACTAAAACACTTTTACCTTCTAAATTATCAGAACCGAATTTGTATTTAGCTGCTGCTTTCATTCCCATGAAAACACCGTAAGCAGTAACAGGAGAAGGATTTCCAGAACCACCTCTTTCAACTGAAATACCCGCAACGTGTTTTGTTACTTCGTTAACCGTATCCATGTCTTTAGTTTCCATTCCTACATCTTCTGCAGTGATATATTTTCCTGATAATGAATCTACAAATTGTCCAAAACGACGCATTAATTCAGTCGTTTTTTGAGTTTTAGCGTCACCAATGATAACCGCTTTTCCACCACCTAAATTTAATCCTGAAATTGAGTTTTTGAAAGTCATTCCACGAGACAAACGTAAAACGTCATTTAACGCTTCCCATTCGTTTGTATAATTCCACATTCTAGTTCCTCCTAATGCAGGTCCTAAAACTGTGTTATGAATTCCAATAATTGCTTTTAATCCTGTATCTTTGTCGTGACAAAATACAACTTGCTCATGACCATCAAAAGATACTTGACCAAAAACAGGGTCTACTTTTTGAAGCTCATTGGCTTTTAATAATTCTGCTGTCATGCGATTTGAGTTATGTTGAAAATTATTCAATATTTAGTTACAATATTACGAATAATTTTAAAATGATTCAAAAAATTATATTTAATTTAATAATTTAGCAATGAAAAGCGAAAAAACTCGATAATCGTTCATTATCAATTGATTATCTTTTTAATGAATTTGATACAGAAATGGTATCACACTAAAGAATACTATGAAAGAATTACAATATTTAAACAAATACTTTGTCAAATACAAATATCGCTTCCTACTTGGAATAGTTATTACGATTGTAGCACAAATCTTCTCTTTATTTACTCCAGAGTTAATTGGAAACTCCATAAAAGTAATTGAAGACTACGTAAAAAGTCCAGATGGCGACTTACTTAGCTTTCAAAAATCATTATTTCACAACATTTTGCTGATTTTAGGAACCACAATTATCGCCGGATTTTTCACCTTCTTAATGCGTCAAACTTTGATTGTAATGTCGCGCCATGTGGAATTTGATTTGAAAAACGAAATATTCAATCATTACCAAACCTTATCGCAAAGTTTCTACAAACGCAATCGCACCGGAGATTTAATGAATCGCATTAGCGAAGACGTTGGAAAAGTGAGAATGTATGTAGGTCCAGCCGTAATGTATTCGTTAAATACCTTAATGCGTTTTACAATTGTGGTGATATATATGTACAACATTTCACCAAAACTAACTTTATATTCTTTATTACCATTACCTCTTTTATCGTATAGTATTTTCAAAATTAGTTCGATGATTCATAAACGTAGTGGCGAATTTCAAAAGAATTTATCAACGCTTTCTTCGTTTACACAAGAAATTTTCTCTGGAATTCGAGTAATTAAAGCCTATGCGATTGAAGGTAAAAAACAAAATGAATTTACTGATTTAAGCAATGAGAGTAGAACAAAAGCAATGGATTTAGCGAGAGTAAATTCGCTTTTTGGTCCGTTAATGATTTTACTTATTGGATTGAGTAACTTGGTTGTAGTTTATGTTGGTGGTTCTATGTACATCAATAACGATCCTGAAATTGCAAGTATTGGAGTTATTGCCCAATTCATTTTATACATCAACATGTTGACTTGGCCAGTGGCTTCTTTGGGTTGGGTTTCTTCATTAGTTCAAGAGGCAGAAGCTTCGCAAAAACGTATTAATGAATTCCTAAAAGAGGAACCTGAAATTAAAAATACGGTTAGCAGTCATACTTCAATTGAAGGCGCAATTAAATTTGATAAAGTTTCTTTTGAATATGAAGACACTAAAATCAAAGCTTTAGACCAAATTTCGTTTGAAGTTAAAAAAGGAAAAACGTTAGCGATTCTAGGAAAAACAGGTTCTGGAAAATCGACTCTTTTAACCTTAATTAGTCGTTTGTATGATACGACTTCAGGAACGATTTCAATTGACAATAAAGACATCAAAGACTTGAATTTATTTGATTTACGCAATCAGATTAGTGTAGTGCCACAAGATGCTTTCTTGTTTTCGGATAGTATCAAAAATAACATCAAATTCGGGAACGAACATGCTACTGATGAAGAAGTTATGGAAGCCGCTAAAAAAGCCGTAGTTCATGATAACATCATGAATTTCAATCAGCAATATGAAACGGTTTTAGGCGAACGAGGTATTACGCTATCGGGTGGACAAAAGCAACGTGTTTCTATTGCTCGAGCTTTAATTAAAAATGCTCCTGTACTTCTTTTAGACGATTGCTTAAGCGCTGTAGATACCGAAACTGAAGAAACCATTTTGAACAACTTATTAGACTATTGCAAAGACAAAACAACTATAATTGTGAGTCACCGAGTTTCTTCTGCCAAAAATGCGGATTGGATTATCATTTTAGACGAAGGTAAAATTATAGAGCAAGGTACTCATTCTCAACTATTAGACCTTAATGGTTACTACAAAGAGTTATACTTAAAACAACTTTCGGAAAAAGAAATTGAATAAACTTTTGTTTAATCCGATTTTTTTTTAGATTTTTGAGACGCTATAACACTAATTAATTGACAGTAGGATTATGAGAGAAAATGACATGTTAGAAAAAGAAGATATTTTTTCTAAAGTATTGCGTGCAGGAAGAAGAACGTATTTCTTTGATGTAAGAGCTACAAAAGCAGATGATTACTACATTACCATTACTGAAAGTAAAAAGTTTACAGAAGAAGATGGTTCATTTCACTTTAAAAAACACAAAATCTATTTGTACAAAGAAGATTTTGCTGCTTTCAGAGAAATTTTAGATGAAATGACGGATTTTGTTCTTGACCAAAAAGGAGAAGAAGTAATCTCAGAAAGACATCAAAAAGATTTCAAAAGAGAAGTTTATACTGAAGGAAACGATGAAGTAAAATCAGCTGAGAGCTTTACTAATATTGATTTCGACGATATTTAATCTTTTGAATAAATAATATAAATTCCCAAACTCTATTAAGAATTTGGGATTTTTTTTATCCAATTCGCAACCCATTTTCAACTGGCACATCAGAAGTCAGTAAAACAATATCGTTCTCCTCGCCTACCGAACCCAAAACCAAACATTCGCTCATAAAATCTGCAATTTGTTTTTTGGGAAAATTGACTACAGCAACAATTTGTTTGCCAATTAAATCTTCTTTAGTGTAACGTTTGGTTATTTGAGCCGAAGATTTTTTAATTCCTAATTCAACACCAAAATCAATCGTTAATTGATACGCTGGTTTATTTGCTTTTGGAAAATCTTGTACATCTAAGATAGTTCCAATGCGCATTTCTACTCTTTCAAAATCGTTCCAAGTTATCATAGGGTATAAAATAAAAAAGTACAATTTACCGAAGTAAATCATACTTATATTAATTTTTAATTTGATTTTATTTTTTTGATTTTACCTTACATGTATTGATGCCTAAAAACGTGTAAAGCGGGCAAAACTCTAAAGAAGCTGTAACAACCATCATGATTCCTGCACCTAATGCAACCCATTTCATGGTTCCGTCTAACATTCCTGAAAGTCCTAAAATTAAAGCAATCACTCCAATCATAACTCGTAAAAAGCGATCACCAGTACCTACATTTTTCTTCATAATCTAAAGTATTAAGTTTATTTTACTATTGGTTTGTTCTCATTTGTCCAATTGGTAATTCCACCCTCTAAATCAGAAATATTTTTGAATCCCAATTCTTTTAATCGAGTAGCCGCTTTGGAACTTCTTCCTCCAAGTTTACAATAAACCATTACTGGTTTTTCTTTATCTAAACTAGCTACTTTGGCATCAAAATCATCAGCCGTAACATCAATATTTATTGCATTTTCTAAATGACCCTCATTAAATTCTTCTGGCGTACGAACATCTACCAATTGCACATCAGGTTGAGCCATTTTTTTCTCATATTTGGCTACATCCAATACTTGAACACCATCTGCTTGATTCTTCAAACAAGAAGTCAATCCGAAAAATAGGATGACCAAACTCAATACTTTAAATTTCATTCTTTTTATGTTTTTGTTTGTTTTCGTTTCATTGTTGTCCGATAAAAAAGCAGACAAATTAATGGCTTCTTTAAAGTAATCGTAAATTTGTGTTGT
>NZ_DITB01000127.1 GCF_002422095.1 Flavobacterium sp. UBA6195 | reverse complement strand
CCGTGATTAGCAATTTTCAAGTAGTTACTTGCGTTAGTCTTGAAAATTTAGATGCTAAACTAATTCCCTTTTTACAAGGAATATCGACAACTTTGTTTTTAATTCAATTTTAATTGTAAAAATAAATCCGAAAATATATTCTGATAAATACCGAATATTAACGTTTTGAGAATTGGAATCTCTTACGTGCTTTTTTCTGACCGAATTTTTTACGTTCAACCATTCTAGGATCTCTTGTTAATAATCCTTCTGGTTTAAGGATAGCTCTGTTTTCAGCCTCAACTTCACACATTGCTCTTGCAATAGCCATTCTCACAGCTTCTGCTTGTCCTGTTGAACCACCACCATATACGTTTACTTTAACGTCAAAGTTTGATGCATTTTCTGTCATAGACATTGGTTGCATAACTTTGTACTGTAAAGTTGCAGTTGGGAAGTAGTTAGTGAATTCTCTTTTGTTCACCGTGATTTTTCCTGTTCCTTCTGAAACATAAACACGTGCAACAGCGCATTTTCTTCTACCGATTTTGTGAATAACTCCCATTACTTAAGATCGTTTAGGTTAACGGTTTTAGGTGATTGAGCTGCATGTTTGTGCTCAGAACCTACATATACATTTAAATTGCGGAATAATTCAGCACCTAATTTGTTTTTAGGTAACATTCCTTTGATAGCTTTTTCTACTAATAATGCAGGATTTTTTTGTTGCATTACTCTAGCAGTTAAACTTCTTTGACCTCCTGGGTAACCTGTGTGTCTGATGTACGTTTTGTCATCTAACTTGTTACCAGTAAGGTTGATTTTTTCTGCGTTGATAACAATTACGTTATCCCCACAATCAACGTGCGGTGTATAACTTGGCTTGTATTTACCTCTTAAAAGCATCGCTACTTTTGTAGATAAACGACCTAAGTTATGCCCTTCAGCGTCCACAACAATCCACTGCTTGTCTGCAGTTGCTTTGTTGGCTGATACTGTTTTGTAGCTTAATGTGTTCACAATAATTAATTTAAATTAAACATTCCATTCCCAATAAAGGGAGTGCAAAAGTACAATTAATTATTAGAATTGCAAACCCCTTTTATAAAATATTATTTTTTATAAATAGTTACATCTCACATCTTTATGTAAAAATCAGTTCAACTTGTTTTTTTAAATACAAGAAATACACTATTTTTACGGCTTAACTTTTACGTATGAAAGCAAAAGCAACTCTAAAACAGATTGCCCTTGAATTTGGGGTCTCCATTTCTACTGTATCTAAAGCGCTTAGTGATAGTCCTGAGATTAGTGAAGCTACCAAGGTAAAAATTCAAGAGTATGCTGCTTTGCAGAATTATAAACCTAATAGTATTGCTAAGAATTTAAAAAATCAACGCACGAATACTATTGGAGTTATCATACCTAATATATTGAATCCGTTTTTTGCAAAAGTGTTTAGCGGTATTGAAAAAGAAGCTTTATCAAAAGGGTATAATGTAATTACCGGGATTTCTAATGAATCTTTAACGAAAGAACAACAAGTAATGGACATGCTCAACAATGGAACTATTGACGGTTTTATTGTGGCAATTGCCGAAGAAACGCAATCGTTAAAAGATTATAAACATTTTAGAGATATTATGAACAGTGGTACACCTATCGTAATGTTTGATAGGGTGGCCGATGGAATTAATTGCGATAAAGTTGTAGTAGACGATTTTGATTCTGCTTACGATGCTACAACCCATTTAATTAAATTAGGAGGAAAAAAGATCGCATTGCTTTCTACGATTCATAATTTGAGTGTTGGTAAGTTGCGATTTGAAGGTTATCAAAAAGCGCTTTCTGATGCTAATTTACCAATTGATGAGAAGTTGATTGTTTTAGAAACTTCGTTAGAAGATTTTGTTACGAAATTACAAAACCTAATAGCTTCGAAAAATATGGATGCTATTTTTGCTTTAGATGAACATAGTTCAACTGCTGCCATGAAAATGGCATTGAAACAAGGAATCAAAATTCCAGAAGAGTTAAATATTATTGGTTTTGCTGATGGTGTTTGGTCAAGACGATTAACACCAAGTTTGTCAACTGTGAGCCAACACGCGCCAGAAATTGGGGCTAAAGCTGCTGAACTGTTAATCCATAAGTTAAATTCTAAAGATGAGTTTTACCAACCACAAACGGTTGTAATTAAAACAGAATTGCGTCAGAGAGAATCGACTAGGAAGTTATAATTGTTTTGCTTTATCATCCTTCCAAGTAATATAACCCAAAATCGCATTGAACATATAAAACACATATTTTGCGGTGTTGGCAATGTTCATCAACATTACATTTTGTAGGATTTTGAATAAATTATATACTTGCCAGTTAATCCAATTGTCGGGATACATTCTTCCTATATTAAAGGTGCCGCCAAAACTAATTCCGGCTGGAATGGCGATAGCGAAGAATAATTTCCAATCAATCGCTTTGTCTGAAAACGTAGTGAAGGCAATGTAATTCAATACCAACGAAAGCAATAATCCAATTGCCATATTTCGGAAAAAGATGCCATCAATTGCATTCAAATATTGTTTCTTTTTCCAAATTCGGAACGCAAAATAGTTTCCAAAAAACGAAACAGGATAGGTTAAAATCGCACCAATATTCCCTAAAAGGTAATCGATACCGCCGCTTAATAACGTATTACAAGTGCTGATTAAATTTCCAATGTTGTTTTTTTTGGTCACTAATCGAGTCGCTATCATCGACAAACACGTATTTATGATGGAAAAGTAACCCAAGTAAAACGAGTAGTTTTTTCCATCAAAACTAAAATCGTACGTAGTTTTATAATATTCTAAATGCACTGAAACGCTCACCACCAAAACGACTCCAATGATATCGAGATATTTGCTATTGGTAATGCTTTTGATGGTAGCGATGGTGTTTTGCATCTTTATTCTTTTGTAAAGTTGAATTTCATTCCGCCTTGAATTAGCACGAATGCATTATCTCCAAAAACCATTTCAATTCCGGCAGCTGCAAAAACAAAAGTAGTTTCTTCTTTGAATGTCAATGGAAAAGCTCCTTGTCCAGTAGCTTGTGCTGATAATTCGCCATTCTTTTCAGAAACCGTAATTTTTAAAGGTAAATCTTTTGTGGCGTAAGTTCCAGTAAATTTTGCTAATTCTGCTTTATCCATTTTCATGAACTTTGGAAATGGAAACGGCATTTTGTAATAAATACTCAAAATTCCAATGATAATATCATTTTGCACAAAATTATCGCCATTTGAAATCAAAGAAAAACTCAATTTTTCGGTTGGATAATAACCTAACATCGAACTGAAATTCTCAATTCTTCCGCCATGACCATAAAAACGTCTTTCGCCAAATGGAAACTGAATTAAGGCTTTTCCATAACCTTCTTTGATTTCTTTCATTTGGTCTAAAGAAGTTGGGCTAACCAATTTTCCATTGAAAAGTGCATAAATAAACTTCGTTAAATCAGAAGTAGTTGATGTAATTCCGCCAGAAGCAAATGCAATCGAATTATGATTTTCTAGTGATTTTACCCAATTCGTGCCATCAAAATAATAGGAATAACTTTCTCTATTTGTTGTATTTGTTGCTTCTTCTTTATAATAGGTTGTTGGAACGAAAACTTTATTGGTAACTGCGCCTTTAGCGGTCATTTCGGTTTTACTTTCATACGTTCCTAATTCAGCTTTTTTAACGATTCGATTTTGTAAATTTTCAGCATAGGATTTTTTGGTTAACTTTTCAATAATACAGCCTAAAATAAAAAAGTTCGAATTGCTGTATTGATATTTACTTCCAGACTCAAATAAAGGCTCGTAAGATGTAATTACTTTTAAAATATCTTCTTTCGAATGTTTTTTATCTATTACTTTATGAAAAGTAGTATCTTGATTTACTAAATCTACTATTCCAGTTCTATGGTGCAATAAGTCATAAATCGAAATCTTTTCAGCATTTTTAATTTTTGGATAAAAACGATTTAATTTGGTTTGCAAGGTTAGTTTTTTCTCTTCAATCAATTGCATTACCATCACAGCTGTAAAAGTTTTAGAAATCGAACCTATTTTATAGCGTGTTAATCGATCGGCTTTTATGTTTTTTTCAGCATCGGCAAAACCATAGGCTTTACTGAAAACCACATTTTCTCCTTCGCGAATGGTTAACGAACCCATGAATTTGTTGTTTTCGTGTAAATAGTTCAATAAACTATCAATTCTAGTGAATTTATCTTGTGCAAAAGCAAAACTCGAAAAAGCAAATACAAAAAGAAGTAATTTTTTCATGGCATTTCTGTTTTTCTAATTAGTAGTTGAGATTTTATTTTGTTACTGATTTTTGATTTTTTTGAATTCTAAATACGAATATACAATTGGAACAATAGTAATAACGGCAGTAATTCCTAAAAAAGTATACAGTTGCGTTTCATTTGGCATCAAAAAAGTCAATGTCATTAATAATCCACCAACAAACCACAATTTACCACCTATTAAATGTGTTTTTTTCCAAACTTCTTCGTTTTCTAATGTCCAAGGTGTTCTAATTCCAATGAAATAATTTGGTTTTATGGTTTTGAAATAATTACCTAAGAAAGCAAAAAGCAAGCCAATAATGGCAAACACAAATCCAGGATTACTGCTTTTTTGTTGCACACTGTACAAAATAAAAACCGCTAAACCCGACATGAATAAAGTAAGAATCATTCGTAGATTGTTCAGTTTGTTGCCCATGTTTTGCAGTTTTTGTTTTGGGTCAATAGACGGAATAATAAGAAAAACAAAATAGGTAATTCCAACTAGCATGAATAACATTACAAGAAGTTCTTTTTTATCGCCATAACGATCAATTTCCCCAGCGCCATTCCAATGCATAGGAACTTTTTCTGGCAAACGATTCCAAATGTAAATCAGGTAAGCAAAAGGAATTAAAGCAATTGCTAAAAACGGAATTTCTTTTTTAAACTTCTCCATAATTATTTTTTTAGGGTAATAATCCATTTTAAAATGTCGTCAACAATTGTAGTGTTTAAAGAATAGACTACAAATTGCCCTTTTTTCTCGCTTGTGACCAAATCGGCACGTTTTAAAATATCCAAATGATGCGAAATACTGGGTTTTGAAATATGAAATTGATCCGCAATATCGCCAGCTGTCATTTCCTGTTTACGGAGCAATTCCAGAATATCTCTTCTAGTTTCGTCGTTTAAGGCTTTGAAAATTGCGTTCATATTAATTTATATATTTAGACAAATATCTAAATATTATTTGAAATGGCAAAATGTTTTCAAAAAATAAACCCGATAGGTTTTGAAACGTATCGGGTTTGTAATAAATATTTGAGACTTCTTATTCAATTACCTCATGGACTAAATATGAATTTAGTGTGATTCCTTTATTGTTGTCTTTTGTAAATGAAATCTCATCAAGAGTTTTGCCTTTTTGGTAAATGGTTAATATTTCCATACTATATTTTGTCTCATTAACATCATTTTTTGTAACGCTAGAAGTTTGAGTTTTATTGATGTCAACTTTAATTATTTCTCCATAGTCTTGTAGGTTTTTCTTAACTAATTTGCCAAGTTCTTCTTTAGCAATAGATTTGTCTAAGTAACTACTAATTTTGGTTGTGTCTTTATTAGATAATTCTTCATAAAATTTAGTTGCTAATTCTTTACCAAATTCAATATCTTCAGGAGCATTGTTTTTTGTTGTAATGTTTTCACATGAAGCCAAAATTGCTAAAACGGCTACTAATAAAATTTTCTTCATTTCTAAATATTTGTTTTTAATTGTTAATATATACTGCCAACTGTCACTGTCCACTGACCACTTTCCTAATGTGCTTCTAACCAATTTTTACCCAATCCAATTTCCACATCTAACGGAACAGCCATTTTGAAAGCGTTTTCCATTTCGTGTTTGATCATCGGTTGGATTTTTTCTAATTCGGAGTTATGCACGTCAAATACTAATTCGTCATGTACTTGCAATAGCATTTTTGATTTCCAATTTTCAGAAGTCAGTTTTTTGTGAATGTTAATCATCGCAATTTTGATGATATCAGCAGCCGAACCTTGAATTGGCGCATTCACTGCATTTCGTTCCGCACCACCACGAACAATTGCGTTGGCTGAGTTGATGTCTTTTAAATAACGTCTTCTTCCTGAAATGGTTTCCACATAACCGTTTTCTCTAGCAAAATCAACTTGCGAAGTCATAAACGATTTTAATTTTGGATACGTTTGATAGTAGGCTTCAATTAATTCTGCACTTTCTTTTCGAGATAAGTTGGTTTGGTTACTCAATCCAAAAGCCGAAACACCATAAATAATTCCAAAGTTTACGGTTTTAGCATGACTTCTTTGTTCTTTTGTTACTTCGTCTAAAGGCACATTGAACACTTTTGCAGCCGTACTTTTGTGAATGTCTTCGTGATTTTGAAACGCTTTAATCATGTTTTCTTCACCACATAAAGCGGCAATAATTCGCAATTCAATTTGTGAATAATCGGCAGAAAGTAGCGTGTAATTTTCATCGCGCGCAATAAAGGCTTTTCTAATTTGTCTTCCTCTTTCGGTTCGAATAGGAATGTTTTGTAAGTTTGGATTATTCGAACTCAAACGACCTGTAGCGGCCACCGTTTGCATATAATCAGTATGCACTCTTCCTGTTTTTTTGTCAACTTGATTAGGTAAAGCATCAATGTAAGTGCTTTGCAATTTCACCATTTGACGCCATTCTAAAATATCGCGCACAATTTGATGTTCGTTTGCCAAATAACTCAACACTTCTTCGCCAGTGGCATATTGACCGGTTTTGGTTTTCTTTTGTTTCGCGCCACCAATTTTTAGTTTGTCGAATAAAATATCACCCAACTGTTTTGGAGAAGCCAAATTGAATTTCTCACCCGCGGTTTCATAGATTTGTTGTTCAAACGCATCGATTTCTTTTTGCATATCAACCGACATGCTTTTTAGGAATTCCACATCCAAACGAATGCCTTCTTTTTCCATATCGGCTAAAACAGGAACTAATGGAATTTCGATTTCGTCAAACAATTTTTTCGTACCTACTTTTTCTAAAATCGGTTGAAAATGTTCTTTTAGTTGGAAGGTAATATCGGCATCTTCAGTCGCATATTCTTTAATGTCTTCCAAAGGAACATCACGCATCGACAATTGATTTTTTCCTTTTTTTCCAATTAACGTTTCAATCGATTTTGGCGAATATTTCAAATAAGTTTCCGATAAAACATCCATGTTATGACGCATATCTGGATTAATCAGATAATGTGCAATCATGGTATCGAATAATTTTCCTTTGACTTGAATGTTGTAATTCGAAAGAATTTTCAAGTCGTATTTCATGTTCTGACCGATTTTTTCGATGCTTTCATTTTCGAAGAAGGGTCGGAATTTTTCAATTAATGTTTGGGCTTCTTCCTGATTTTCGGGAAACGGAATATAAAATCCTTTTCCTTTTTCGAAAGAGAACGACATTCCTACTAACTCGGCATTCAAAGCGTCAATTCCTGTAGTTTCGGTATCAAAACATACTGAGGTTTGATTTAATAAATTCTGCATTAACAATTTTACGGGTAAATCGCCTTGAACTATTTGGTAGAAATGCGTCGTATTTTCTAAAGTGGCATAATACGAATGATTCGCAGTTGGTTCATCCGATTCATCACTAAAACCGAACAAATCAAATTGGTCTTCGTTTGATTTTTTGGCTGGCGCTTTTTTTGTTGGTTGCGGAATTTCCGAAGTATTGCCATTACTGTCAATTTCATCGTATTCTTTTCCGGTTCCAAAAAGCTTATCAAACTGCGCTTTCATTTGACGGAATTCTAATTCCTGAAACAAAGCATCGGTTTTTTCTACATCGGGTTTTGATAATTCATAATCGTCAGCATCAAATGTCACCGGACAATCGAGTAGGATAGTAGCTAATTTTTTGGATAAAATTCCCAATTCTTTATTGGCTTCGATTTTATCTTTCATCGCGCCTTTTAACTGATGCGTGTTGGCTAATAAATTTTCTAATGTGCCATATTCTGCCAAGAATTTTTTAGCTGTTTTTTCACCTACGCCAGGTAATCCCGGAATATTATCGGCAGAATCGCCCATCATTCCTAAGAAATCAATGACTTGCTCAGGACGCTCGATTTCAAATTTTTCTAATACTTCGGGAATTCCCCAAATCTCGATATCATTCCCCATTCGGGCAGGTTTGTACATGAAAATATTTTCAGAAACCAATTGCGCAAAATCCTTATCTGGCGTTACCATGAACACTTGAAAACCTTCTTTTTCGGCTTGTTTAGCCAATGTTCCAATCAAATCATCGGCTTCAAAACCCGCTTTTTCGACAATTGGAATATGCATCGCTTTCAACAATTCTTGAATATAAGGAACAGCAATTTTAATCGCTTCAGGTGTTTCGTCACGATGCGCTTTGTATTCTTGATACATTTCAAAACGGTAATCGCTTCCACCTTTATCAAATGCTACGGCTAAATGGTCAGGTTTTTCGCGTTTAATTACATCCATTAAAGAATTCATGAATCCCATAATGGCCGAAGTGTCCATTCCTTTTGAATTGATTCTTGGATTTTTAATAAAAGCGTAATATCCTCTAAAAATTAAGGCGTAGGCATCGAGTAAAAAAAGGCGTTTTTGTGACATAATTATGGTATTCTATATTTTTTCAAAGTTATAAAAATATATGTGTTTTTGGACTTTTTTGTTTAATTCAGAAAAAATCTCAGAAAAATAAAACCACCATTTCATGTTTTTCGTAAGTGAAGAAAAACAAATTAATTATGAAACAAATTTTATTACCTGTGAAATCAGTTTTACTGATGAGTCTTTTGACAATTTTTGTAGCATGTTCGGATGACGATACTGCTCCAATGCCTCAACCAGAGCCAACTCCAATGCCAGAAGTGGCTCCTTTGGTAAATTTTACTGCTCTTAGTAATGACAATAAGATTTACTATTTTAATGCTAGAAATTTGGAAGCACCAGTTCGCAATTTAACAATAACGGGATTGCAATCAGGAGAAAACATTATTAGCATCGATTATCGTCCTGCAACAGGTCAATTGTATGGATTGGGTTCAACAAGCCGCTTGTACATTATTAATGAAACTTCGGGATTAGCAACGCCACTTGGTACAGCTCCGTTTTCACCACTGATTGAAGGTACTTCAAGTTCTATTGATTTTAATCCAACGGTAGATAGAGTTCGCTTGGTTTCGAATAATGGTCAAAATTTAAGATTGCATCCTGAGTTAGGTAGTGTTGTAGCGACAGATGGAAGTATCAATGGTGTTATGAATGCTAAAATTGAAGCAGTTGGATATACAAACAGTTTTGCGGGAAGTACAGCAACTATGTTGTATGATGTCGATTATGCTACTGATAAGTTGTATCTTCAAAATCCACCAAATGATGGAGCTTTACAACTTGTAGGGGCTTTAGAAGTAGATTTTGAAGGAATTGGAGGATTGGATATTTTACCAGATTCTAACTATGCAATGGCAGTGAACAACAAAAATAATGAATCAAGATTATATACAATCAGTTTAATGTCTGGAAAAGCTACTTGGATTGGAACTTTTTCACAGCAAATTGTAGAAGTAGCGTTTAAATCAAAACCAATTGCTTATGCAACTTCCTCTTCTAACATGTTATATAGAATTCATCCAATTTTAGGTTCGTCTAATTCAATTGCCTTAACAGGAATGAATACTAACGAACAAATTGTAGGATTAGATTTTAGACCAGCAAATGGTGCATTATATGCAGTAACGAATCAAAGTAGATTGTTGACAATTAATACAGCTAATGGTCAGGTTTCAGTTGTAGGTTCAGGATTATCTCCGGCGCTTTCTGGTACAGATTTTGGTTTTGATTTTAACCCAACGGTTGATAGAATTCGTTTAGTTAGCAATACAGGACAAAACTTACGTTTACATCCAGATTTAGGAACTGTTGTGGCAACTGATGGTAATTTAAACCCAGGAACACCATCTGTTACTGCTGCTGCTTACACTAATAATTTTGCACAAAGCACAAGTACTCAGCTTTTTGTAATTGATACTAATAATAATAATTTGTATTTACAAAATCCACCAAACAATGGAACGTTAGTTTTAGTAGGAAGTTTAGGTGTAACTGCTTCCTCTATGAATGGTTTTGATATTGGAGGAAATAGTAATGAAGCATTCTCAATTTTAACTGTAAATGGAACACAAGCAGTATACAGAATTAATTTAACAACTGGTGCTGCAACTCGTGTAGTGAATTTTTCACCAAACGTAACTGCAATGGCTGTTGGATTAGGATTTTAAAGAGTTTTAGTTATTAATTTAAAAGGCTGTAAATCAAATTTGTTTTACAGCCTTTTTTTATCGTTAAAATTTTAATAAATACCTATTGAATTGACAAAGTTGTAGTTACTTTGCAAAAAAAAAGAGCTAATGATTCGTTGGATTGTTTTTTTAGTATTTGTTGTCATTCTTGAAATTTATGCGTTTCAGGCATTTAAAACTTTGATTAAATCCAAAGCATTTTTTGTATTTTACTTTATCACTTCGGCAATTGCTTTGATTTATATCGTTTATCAATTGACTAATTTTGATCGTAGTGTAGGGCAAACACCACAAACGATGATGACTTTCGGGTTGTTATTATTACTTTATGTGCCAAAATTATTGTTGACTATCATTTTATTTGGAGAAGATATTGTTCGATTTTTTGCAGGTTTATTTGGTGTAATAACTAAAAGTGGTTCTGAAAGTTTTTTACCTGAAAGAAGACGTTTTGTGAGTCAAATTGCTTTAGGGATAGCTACTATTCCGTTTGCTTCTTTTTTATACGGAATTACTATTGGAAAGTACAATTACAAAGTAATCAGACAAACGCTGTTTTTCCCAGATTTGCCTGATGCTTTTGATGGAACTACAATTACGCATATTTCGGATGTTCACAGTGGAAGTTTTGATGATGCTGAAAAAATTCAGTATGCAATTGATTTGATTAATGAGCAAAATTCAGATATGGTTTTGTTTACGGGTGATATTGTGAATACTCATGCAACCGAAATGGATCCATGGATTGATACTTTTAAAGGAATTCATAATCCAAAATATGGAAAGTTTTCTGTTTTAGGAAATCACGACTATGGAGAGTATGTGGATTGGCCGTCAAAACAAGATAAAGCCCGAAATTTTGAGAATATCAAAGCGATTCATGATAAGATTGATTTCAAGTTGTTGTTGAATGAGCATGTAAAAATCAAAAAAGACAATCAGGAATTAGCAATTGTTGGAGTTGAAAACTGGGGAAGAAAATTCGGTGAGCGTGGCGATTTGAATTTGGCCTCAAAAGGATTATCCAAAGAAGATTTCAAAATTGTAATGAGTCACGATCCAAGTCATTGGGATGAGAAAATTCAGCACGATGACAATCATTATCATTTAACGCTTTCGGGGCATACACATGGGTTACAATTTGGGATAGAAATTCCGGGTTGGATAAAATGGAGTCCGGTGCAATATGTTTACAAGCAATGGGCTGGCTTATATGAAAATGCAGGAAGATATATTTATGTAAATCGTGGTTTTGGTTTCCATGCGTATCCAGGTCGTGTTGGAATTATGCCAGAAATTACGGTAATTGAATTAAAAAAAGGAGAAAAAGTAGCGTAATTCAGTAAAAATGCTACATTTGTATATTATTTTGTTTGAAAAATAATTTTTTGATACTAATAAATTGCAATTTATGTCAAAATTTGGAGAACTTATCGATGCTCAAGTACCTGTGCTAATCGATTTCTTTACAGAGTGGAATGAACCTTCTGTTGCTATGAATGAAGTTATACGTCATGTAGCTGCAGCCTTAGGGGATAAAGCACGAGTAATTAAAATTGATGTGGATAAGAATCAAGAATTAGCCGATGCGCTTCGTATTAAAGGGTTACCTACTTTAATGATTTACAAAGAGGGACAAATGGTGTGGAGACAAAGTGGCGAACTTGATGCTAATACTTTGATTTCTTTAGTACAAGAACAAGTATAGTCTTTCGATTTCACTCGTATGATAAGTTGTAGTAAAATTTATTTTATTACATCAAAAGTAAACCCTTTATTTTTTAAAATTTGTATTGCTTTTGGCAGTGCATACTTCAGATTTTTTTCTGCTTTTAGACTATCGTGAAAAACGATAATACTTCCTTGTGATGTGTTTGAAATCACGTTTTTTAAGCATTTCTCTTCAGAAATGTTTTGGTCAAAATCATAGCTTAATACATCCCACATAATTATTTTGTAGCCTAACTGTCTAATTTCTCTAGATTGACTTGGTTTTATTTTTCCATAAGGAGGACGAAATAGAAAAGAGTGTTCTGGGTTCAGTTTTGAGTGTTCAGTTTCACACAATTTGAAATTTTCGATGTAATAATTTGTCTTGGTTTTCCATCCGTTTAAATGATTGAAAGTGTGATTGCCTGTTTGGTGTCCTTCTTGAAGGATTCTCCTATAAACTTCAGGATGTTTCTTAATGTTATCACCTATACAAAAGAATGTCGCTTTTATGTTTTCTGATTTTAAAACATCTAAAACCCATTCGGTTACCTCAGGTATTGGCCCGTCATCAAACGTTAGATAGATTTTATTTTCCGAATTTGGTATATCCCAAACCAGATGATTGAAAATCTTTTTAATCCATTTATTTGTTTTAACCCAATTGAAATTCATTTTGTAAAATTAGCATAAAAAAAATGCCCCAAACGAAATTTCTTTCACTTGGAACATTTTAATTATTTATAAACTGTTATTCCATATCTCTACCGAAACGTTGAAACATTTTATTGAAATTGTTAAACTTCACTTTTTCTTTGTTGTAAAACTCTAAATCATTAGCGTTTTTAGCAGCTTGAAGCAAGCTTCTGTATTGTTCGATATCGGTAACTATATCCATAGCGCCAAAGTTTTGTTCGCTAGGTTTCCATCCATTGTAGAATGTTAAGTTCTCTTGGTATTTTTTTATTACTTGGGCAAGAATTGCTCTTGCTTTGTCCTTTTTGCCAACCT
Organism: Flavobacterium sp. UBA6195; assembly: GCF_002422095.1. Classification (GTDB taxonomy): domain Bacteria; phylum Bacteroidota; class Bacteroidia; order Flavobacteriales; family Flavobacteriaceae; genus Flavobacterium. The sequence goes on along the minus strand of NZ_DITB01000127.1, from coordinate 12,049 downwards.
CATAATATCCAGCCGCAAAAGGCTCTAACAAAGAATAATATTCAAAATACTGAATTGGCATATTTTTCATTGCTAAATCAATTACTTTTTCAGCTTTATCCTTTTTGCCTTCTGTAATTAAGGTTTCCATCAAGCGAGCCAAATTAGTTCTATAACTAATACTGTTTTTGCGTGTTTCTGGATCATGGTAAATAATAGGTTTTCCACTATTTCCCCAATCCCATTTCATTACGATATTGTACATTTTTTCAGAATCTATTTGACCCATTTTCATAGGACTAGGTGAATCTACTGGAGTTTTAATCGGAACTAATTTAAAACACATACCATCTAATTGAAGATAATCTTTCATCCAAAGATAATCGTCTTCACCAAAACTTCCACCAGTGAAATAAATAGGACGTTTCCAATTGTTTTGGTTTACGATATCCAACATCATTAAGCGATTTTTGTATAAAGCGTCATCTTTAATTTCAAATTCGATAGCTGGAACTATAGAATCATAAAATTTCTCCGACACTACTTTGTTTTTAATTACAGCAGCTTTATCTACAGGATAAATTACCTTTTTCGATGGGAAATAATTGATTTTACGACCATTATTTAATGTGATTTTTGCTCTTTCATCCTCTAAAGCAATGAATTTAAGCATATCGTCTAATAACAAAGGATCTTTCGTTCTTTCTACATACAAGCTATAATCTCTATGACTTCCTTTATATTGTTCTCGGTTAAATGAACTAGGAATAGGCTCCGAATTGTGTGTTTTCATTTTCATTTGGTCAATGTACCAATCCGTCATAAATAAACTAGTATTTACAATTCGAACATCGGTTCTGTAACCTTCAATTTCTTGCATATACCAAAGTGGGAAAGTATCATTATCTCCAATGGTAAATAGAATGGCATTTGGTTCACAAGAATCCAAATAAGCTTTTGCCATAGTGTAAGCTGTGTCTTTATTTGAACGATCATGGTCATCCCAGTTTTCAGCAGCCAATAATACGGGAGAAGCAATTAAGCTCAAACCTAAAACTACAGGAATTGCAGTTTTCGGCTGAATGTATTTTTTCAAAGTGTCAAAAATAGCATAAACACCATAAGCAATCCACATAGCAAAAACATAAAACGAACCTACTAAGGCATAATCACGTTCTCTTGGTTCAAAAGGTCTTTCGTTTAAGTAGATTTTTAATGCTAATCCAGTAAATAAGAATAAAACCAATAAAACATAAAAACTTTTAATATCTTTTTTAGCATGAAATATCATTCCAATAATCGCTAAAATAAAAGGTAAAAAGAAATAAGTATTTCTTCCCTTGTTATTTTGCATGTCGGTAGGAAGATTTTTTTGAGTTCCAACTAACATTTCGTCAATAAAATTAATTCCGCTTAACCAATTTCCATTTGTGTTATCGTATTTGCCTTGAACATCACTTTGTCTTCCAACAAAATTCCAAAGCAAATATCGAACATACATATAATTGAATTGATATTGAAACATGAATTTCATGTTGTTTAAGAAAGTAGGCTTGTCTACAATTAGATATTCTCCATATCCTTTTAAGAATTTATCATAGTCTTCTTCATCTATTTCGCCGGCTTCATATGCTTTACGAAATTGAGTTACAATTTGAACCAATTCATCTTCGTGAGCATATTCAGGATTTATCCTAAATTCAAGAGGCTCGGTAAAAATCATGTAATTTTCTCTGTGCTCATTACTCCACATTCTTGGAAGAAAAGCTTTATGGGCATCATCAGTATTTTGTTTTGCGTTTTTATAATCGTTTGTAATTACATACTTACCAGTTTTATAATCACGCTCATAGTTAGGTTTGTCGTCTAAATAAGGTGTTACAGGGTCTAATCCAGAATAGGTGTCGGAAAATTGTGGTCCGTAAAATAATTTTTGTTCTCCATACTGCTCACGATTATAATACGCTAAAACTTCTGCAGCATCTGATGGTTTATTTTCGTTGATTGGAGTATTAGCATTGGCTCTAATAGGTAGCATCATCCATGTTGAGAACCCAATTAGTATGAAAAGAGTCGCTAAAATTAAGGTGTTGTAAAAAACATGTCCTTTTTTCTTTGTATAATTTAAACCAAAATAGAAAGCAACAACAATTAAAATGAAAGCAAAAATGGTTCCCGAGTTAAATGGCATTCCAAGATTATTTACCATGAAAATTTCGGTTTTACCAAAGAAAGCCAGTGTGTATGGAAGTAAAAGTTTGAAAATAAAAAGTAAAATAGCTATAATCACAACGTTTGCAATCAGAAAGCTTTTAATGGTAATATTGTTGTATTTTTTAAAAAAATATAGAAATCCAATAGCTGGAAAAGTAAGTAGAGCCATAAAATGAACCCCAAAAGAAAGTCCAATAACTAATGAAATTATTAGAAGCCACTTATTTCCACGAGGCGTATTTATCTCTTGTTCCCAACGTAATCCTAACCAAAACAACAATGCAATTAAAAATGTAGCCATTGCATACACTTCGGCTTCTACGGCATTGTACCAAAAACTATCGGTGAAGGTAAACGATAATGAAGCGACTGTAGCACTACCTAAAATCATTATAGCATTGTTTGCAGAAAGTTCTTTTTCTCCAACAATTATTTTTTTTAATAATATGGTTAACGACCAAAACATGAAAAGAACAGTGAAAGCACTTGAAAATACAGAAAGATAGTTCACCATCAATGCAATTTTGTCAGGACTAAAGGCAAACATAGCAAAAAATGCACCTAACATTTGAAATAGTGGTGCTCCCGGCGGATGGCCTACTTCTAAGTTGGCTGATGTTGCAATGTATTCACCACAATCCCAAAAACTCATGGTAGGCTCTACAGTTAATGAATAAGTAATTAATGCTACCATAAAAGCAGACCATCCTAGAATAGTGTTCCACTTTTTAAAGTTGAATGAATTCATATTGTAAATTGTTTTTTCTATATTCTCCTACAAAGAAACTATTTTTTTGTTTATAATATTAGTTAAATAATTTTTTTAATATTTTTTTTAGAAAAATTTGCAGAATAAAAAATATGCATTACATTTGCACTCGCAATCGAAAAGGTTGTTAGGTATTGGCCCATGGTGTAATGGTAACACTCCGGTTTTTGGTACCGTCATTCAAGGTTCGAGTCCTTGTGGGCCAACATAACTCCGCTTAGAAATAAGCGGAGTTTTTTATTTTTATAAGTTGTTAATATAGTATTAGTTATTCATAAAAAAAGACCACAATTGTGGTCTTTTTTTATGGTAAAAATCTTGAAATTAGATTTTAAAAGTAATAACAGGTCTTTTAGCGTGGTTCACTAAATCTTCACTTATACTTCCATTGAAGAAGTGTGATAAACCTTTTCTGCCGTGTGTGCTCATTCCTATGATATCGGCGTCGATGCTTTTTGCAAAGTGTAAAATTCCTTTTTCTACATTAATATCATTATATATATGAGTAGAAAAATTTTCTATTTTAAACTCAGCTACAAATTCATCCATTTGTTTTTGAGCTACTTTAGTAGATTTAAAATTGTTTGGAGTATTCACATTAACTAAATGCAAGTGTGAACCAAATTTGTTAGAAAAAGCAACAACTTTTTCAAAAGGCTTTTTAATCTCTTCTGAAAAATCAGATGCGAAAACAAATTTTTCTGCTTTAAAATTGTCTTCTTCTCGTTTGATGACTAATACAGGTGCTTCAGAATTTCTGACTACTTTTTCTGTGTTTGAACCGATAAACATTTCTTGGAATCCATTTGATCCATGTGATCCCATTACTATTAAATCAACATCGTGAGCTTTTCCGTTTTTTATAATTCCATCAAAAGCCATCTCGAATTGAACAATCTTAGTTATTTTAATACCGTTTAAGTAATCAGAATTCATTAAATTGTCTAACTTTGAAATAACTGCATTTTTGAAAAACATTAATTCAGGGATTTCGTGTGAACTTGAAAGGCTATCGTTTCCAGAAGAAGGAAGTTCAAGCATGTGAATTAAAAATATTTCACCGTCATTTTTTTTTGCTATTTGAGCGGCTACTTTTAATGCGTATTCTGCGTGTTTTGAAAAATCTGTTGGAACTAAAATTCGTTTCATAAGTTTGTTTTAGGTTAATTAAGGTGTAAATAATTACACCATAAAAGTACAAAAAATATCGAAACTCACAATCTTTTTTTTAATTCAAAAAAAAATGTATATTTGCAACGTTATTAAAAGACAAAGGATTATGAGGCACGCAAAGCGTGCCTCTTTTTATAAAAAATATGACATTTAGAAATAAAGTTCAAGAATTGTTAGAAGCAGCATTAGCTGAACGCGAGCATCTTTTTTTGATTGATTTATCAATTAATGAAGCTAATAAAATTAGTATTGTTTTGGATGGGGATTTTGGTGTAAATTTGCAAGATTGTATTGATATAAGTAGAGCGATTGAAAATAATTTAGACCGTGAAGAGCAAGATTTTTCTTTAGAAGTAGCTTCGGCAGGTGTTTCTAGTCCACTAAAATTAGTAAGACAGTTTAAGAAAAATATTGGTAGAACATTAAAGGTTAAAACAATAGCATCGGAAGAAGTTGAAGCAAAATTAACTTCGGCAGATGATGAAAAAATAACTTTAGAGTGGCAGGCGCGTGAGCCTAAGAAAATTGGTAAAGGAAAAGAAACGGTTGAAAAAAAGTTAGAACTTCCTTACGAGAAAATAAAAGAAGCAATTGTTATAATATCATTTTAAATAAAGAGTTGACATGGAAAATATTGCATTAATCGAATCGTTTTCAGAATTTAAAGACGATAAACTCATAGATAGAGTTACACTAATGGCAATTTTAGAGGATGTATTTAGAAATGCATTAAAAAAGAAGTATGGATCAGACGATAACTTTGATATCATCATTAATCCTGATAAAGGAGATATGGAGATTTGGAGAAATCGAGTTGTGGTAGAAGATGGGGAAGTAGAGGATCCTAATTCTGAAATTTCTTTGTCTGAAGCTAGAAGAATTGAGCCTGACTTTGAAGTAGGTGAAGATGTTTCTGAAGAAGTGAAATTAATCCAATTAGGAAGAAGAGCTATTTTGGCTTTACGTCAAAACTTGATTTCTAAGATTCATGAACATGATAATACAAATCTTTATAAACAATTTAAAGATTTAATTGGTGATATTTATACAGCGGAAGTGCACCATGTTCGTCCAAAAGCTGTAATTTTGATGGATGATGAAGGAAATGAAATTGTTTTACCAAAAGAAAAACAAATTCCAAACGATTATTTCAAAAAAGGAGATAATGTTAGAGGTGTGATAGAAAACGTTGAATTGAAAGGTAATAAGCCTCAAATCATCATGTCAAGAACGGCTCCTGAGTTCCTTGAGAAATTATTTGAACAAGAAATTCCTGAAGTATTTGATGGTTTAATTACAATCAAAAAAGTAGTTCGTATTCCGGGTGAAAAAGCAAAAGTAGCGGTAGATTCTTATGATGATAGAATTGATCCTGTTGGTGCTTGTGTAGGAATGAAAGGTTCTCGTATTCACGGAATTGTTCGTGAGTTAGGAAATGAAAATATTGATGTTATCAATTATACAACTAACGCTCAATTGTATATTACAAGAGCTTTAAGTCCAGCAAAAGTGTCTTCGGTAAAAATTAACGAAGATGCAAAAACAGCTGAAGTATTCTTAAAAATTGAAGAAGTTTCAAAAGCGATTGGTAGAGGTGGTAATAATATTAAATTGGCTAGCTTATTAACAGGTTACGAAATTGATGTTATCCGTGAGGGAATTGCTGAAGAAGAAGATGATGTTGAATTAAGAGAATTTTCAGACGAAATCGAAGCTTGGGTAATTGAAGAGTTTGAAAAAATTGGTTTAGATACTGCTAGAAGCGTATTAAATCAAGATGTTGCTGACTTAGTTAGAAGAACAGACCTTGAAGAAGAAACCATTTTAGATGTAATCAATATTTTGAAAGAAGAGTTAGAAGGATAATTCTTTAGTCAACAACACAACAACATACAAAGAATTTTAAAAAGATTATATGTCTGAAGAAAGAGTAATAAGAATAAACAAAGTTTTAAGGGAGTTAAATATTTCTCTTGATAGAGCAGTGGATTTTTTAAAAGAAAAGGGTCATGAAATTGAGTCGAGTCCAAATGCTAAAATATCACAAGAGGAGTACAAAGTCTTATGCGGTCAATTTTCTGCTGACAAAGGGAATAAGGTTGCCTCTCTTGAAGTAAGTGAAGAAAAAAGAAAAGAGAAAGAGGCGCTTAAGCGTGAACTTGAAAAAGAACAAGAGGCAAAACGTTTGCAGGAAGAAGAGCGTCAAAGACAAGAAATTATCAAAGCAAAAGCTGTTTTATCTGGGCCGAAAGCTATTGGTAAAATCGATTTAGATCCTAAAAAACTAGAAGTTAAATCTGAAAAACCAATTTCTGAAGAGAAGCCTGTTGAAGCTATAGAAAAAGTAGTGGAAGAAAAAGTTTCAGAACCTGTTAAAGCTGAAATTAAAGAAGCACCTCAAGTGATTAAAAAGCCTGAAATTGTCAAATCAGTTAAAGAAGTAGAGGTTAAATCTGAAACTTCAACTGATGAAGCAGTTGAGGAAAAAATCGAAACACAATATCAAAAATTGTCTGGAGCTACTTTTACAGGTCAAAAAATTGATCTATCTCAATTTGAAAAACCTAAAAAGAAAAAAGAAGATCCTAAGAAAGATTTCAAAAAACCAGGAACACCTCAAGCTCAAAATGCTGGTGGTGCTAATGCGGCAAATAATAACAAAAACAAACGTAAGCGTATTGTTAAACCAGGTACGCCTGGAGCTCCTGGCGCAAATAATAACGCCGGAGGACCTAAAAAAGAATTTGTTAAAGGAGGGGCAGCTGGTGGTTTTAATAAAGGTAAGAAGCCAATTATTCAAAAGGTAGAGCCTTCGGAAGAAGATGTTAAAAATCAAATTAAAGAAACGCTTGAAAGACTTCAAGGAAAAGGTAATAAATCAAAATCAGCTAAATATCGTAGAGATAAAAGAGATTCTCACCGTCAACGCGTTGATGATGAATTGCAAGCACAAGAAGAAGGAAGCAAAACATTAAAAGTAACAGAGTTTGTTACTGTTGGAGAAATTGCAGCTTTAATGGATGTGCCAATTACTAAGGTAATCGGAACTTGTATGTCATTAGGAATAATGGTTACCATGAACCAACGTTTAGATGCAGAAACTTTATCTATTGTGGCAGATGAATTTGGTTATGAAGTAGAATTCATAACAACAGATATTGAAGAAGCTGCAGAAGTAGTTCAAGACAATCCAGAAGATTTAGTTCATAGAGCACCAATTGTTACTGTAATGGGTCACGTTGATCACGGTAAAACCTCTTTACTAGATTACATTCGTAAAGCAAACGTTATTGCGGGTGAATCTGGAGGAATTACACAGCACATTGGAGCATATGGAGTAATTTTAGAAAATGGCGAAAAAATCACATTCTTAGATACACCAGGTCACGAGGCGTTTACCGCAATGCGTGCACGTGGAGCTCAAGTTACCGATATTGCTATTATTGTAATTGCTGCGGATGATGATATCATGCCACAAACAAAAGAAGCAATCAGTCACGCACAAGCGGCTGGTGTTCCAATGATTTTTGCTATTAATAAAGTAGATAAGCCAGCAGCTAATCCAGAAAAAATTAAAGAGCAATTAGCTGGAATGAATTTATTAGTTGAAGATTGGGGTGGAAAATACCAATCACACGATATTTCGGCTAAACAAGGAACAGGTGTTTCAGAATTATTAGAAAAAGTGTTATTAGAAGCAGAAGTTTTAGAACTTACTGCAAATCCAAAAAAACCTGCGCTTGGAACAGTTGTTGAAGCTCAGTTAGATAAAGGAAAAGGATATGTTTCCACTATTTTAGTACAAGCAGGAACACTTCGTATTGGAGATTATGTGTTGGCTGGAAAAAATCATGGTAAAATTAGAGCCATGTTTGATGAAAGAGGTCACCAAATTAAAGAAGCGGGCCCATCTACTCCAGTATCAGTATTAGGTTTAGACGGTGCGCCAACAGCAGGGGATAAGTTTAATGTATATGAAGACGAAAGAGAAGCTAAACAAATTGCTGCAAAACGTACTCAAATGCAACGCGAACAGTCTGCAAGAACTAAAAAACATACAACACTTGCTGAACTTGGTCGTCGTATTGCTCTTGGTCAGTTTAAAGAATTAAATATTATTATAAAAGGTGATGTGGATGGTTCTGTTGAAGCATTAGCTGATTCGTTTTCAAAATTATCTACTGAAGAAATTGAGATTAAAATCATTCATAAAGGAGTTGGTGCAATTACCGAATCCGATGTATTGTTAGCTTCTGCTTCTGATGCGATTATTATTGGATTTAATGTTCGTCCACAAGGAAATGCGAAACAATTAGCTGAAAAAGAGGAAATCGATATCCGTAACTATTCAATTATTTACGATGCAATTGATGACTTAAAAGATGCAATGGAAGGAATGTTATCTCCAGAAATGAAAGAAGAGATTACAGGCACTGCAGAAATTAGAGAATTATTTAAAGTATCTAAAGTAGGAACAATTGCTGGATGTATGGTTACTGATGGTAAGATTTTTAGAAATTCTAAGATTCGTTTAATTAGAGAAGGTGTTGTAATTTACACAGGTGAATTAGCAACTTTAAAACGTTTCAAAGATGATGTTAAAGAAGTTTCTAAAGGATATGATTGTGGTATGCAGATTAAAAATTACAACGATATTCGTGAGTATGATTTAATTGAAGGATTCCATGAAGTGGAAGTAAAGAAAAAATTGAAATAATTTTCATTCATACAATAAAAAAGGCCATTCATTGAATGGCCTTTTTTATTGTATGAAATTATTAGTTTGAAGGTTTGATAATTAAAGCGGACGGGTATTTTTTTCTAATTTCTATCATCGCACGTTCTACCTCTATTCGTGATTTAAAATTTCCAATCCAAACTTTATAGTTTGGGCTATTAAATATAATAGTTCCGTCTAAGTCTTTGAATTCTTTTTTAAATTCTTGTAACTTCTTTTTTGATTCTTCGCTATTTCCATAAAAAATTTGAATTTTATAGCCTTCATTCAAGAATAAACTAGTGTTAAGTTTTCTCTTTTCTTTTAATAATTGATCAATCTTGGGATCAATAGTAGTGGTTGTTTTACTGTCTTGTGCAACTGTTTTTACACAAAAAAAAGTTGATAGGATAAAGAAGTACAATAAGTTATGTTTCGATCTATTTTTCATAATCAAATAATTATTATACAAAAATACAATTATAGACGAGAATCATGCGCTTGATTATTATTTAGAACAAATATAAATTACATTTTAAGATAAAATTAAGGTTTTAATAATAGTTCGAATATTGTATTTTTGTCGGAGTTTTGAAAAAATAACGTGTTGTTTTTAGATAAGGTATATCTAAAAGTATACCAAATTAAGTCGATAATCATTTTAAATATGAAAAAGGTGGGTAACCATAAATCGTTTTCAAAGATTTTCTTCAGTGTAGCATTCGTGCTAGTAACTTCTTTATCTGCATTCTCTCAGGATGCAGCAAAGGGTAAAGAATTATTTAATACCAATTGTGCAGCATGTCATAAATTAGACGCAAAAGCTACGGGTCCAGCACTTCGTGGAATTGAGGCTAAGTATGATAAAGAATGGTTGTATAAGTGGGTAAAGAATAGTGGGGAATTAATCAAGTCAGGAGATGCGCAAGCTGTAAAAGTTTTTGAAGAGAACAACAAAGTTCCAATGACAGCATTTCCACAATTGTCAAATGAGGATATTGACAATATTATAGCTTACACTTCTGAGCCTGCTCCTGCTGCACCTACTGCGGTTCCTGGTGCTGCCCCAGTTGCTGGTGATGCTACTGCGGCTGATTCAGGTGTTTCTAATAATGTTATATTAGGAGTGCTTTCATTAGTGATGATGATGTTAGTTGTAATGTTGTTCTTGGTGAACAATATGTTGACTAAAATCGCTGGTGCTAAAGGGTTAGAGGTGGCTCAAAAAGATCGTTCAATTATGAATATCTTTAAAGCGTATGCAAAAAATCAGTTCTTAGTGTTGGTTTCTGCAATCTTGTTATTGTTGGTTTCTGCTTATTTTGCATACGGATGGATGATGCAGATTGGTGTAGATCAAGGATATGAGCCAGTGCAACCAATTCATTATTCACACAGAATTCACGCTGGTGATAACGGAATTGATTGTAAATACTGTCACTCTGCGGCAAGAGTTAGTAAGCATTCTAATATCCCTTCGTTAAATGTTTGTATGAACTGTCACAAAAACATCAGTGAAGTAGCTGAAACTACAGCAACTGAAGAGCATTCAAAAGCATTTTACGATGGTGAAATTGCTAAATTATATGATGCTGTAGGATGGGATAAGTCATTACAAAAATACACAGGAAAAACTAAACCAGTTAAATGGGTTAGAATTCATAATTTACCAGATCACGTTTATTTCAATCACTCACAACACGTAACTGTTGCTGGTGTTGAGTGTCAAACTTGTCACGGCCCTGTTCAGGAAATGGAAATCATGAAACAACATGCTCCGTTAACAATGGGATGGTGTATCAACTGTCACAGAGAAACAAATGTGAAAGTAGAAGATAATGCTTACTACAAGAAAATTCATGAAGAACTTTCTAAAAAATACGGAGTATCTCAGTTAACTGCGGCTCAAATGGGAGGTTTAGAATGTGGTAAATGTCACTATTAATAAAAATAATTTAAGAAGCTAATATACTATACAATGGCATCAAACAAAAAATACTGGAAAAGTGTTGAAGAGCTAAACGAAAATAGCTCTATTGTTGAGACGCTAAGAAACAACGAGTTTGTGGAACCAATTCCGGTTGACCAATTCTTAGGAGATAAAGAATCTTTATCTGCTTCGTCAACTACTCGTCGTGACTTTTTAAAATATGTTGGATTTAGCACAGCTGCTGCTTCATTAGCGGCTTGTGAAGGTCCTGTAGTAAAGTCAATTCCTTACGTAGTTCAACCAGAAGAAATTATTCCTGGTGTTGCTGATTATTATGCAACAACAATGGCTGATGGTTTTGATTTTGCTAATATTTTAATCAAAACTCGTGAGGGTCGTCCTATTAAAGTAGAGAACAATAATTTAGAAGGAGCAAAAACTGGAGCAAATGCAAGAGTTCATGCTTCTGTTCTTTCATTATACGATAGTTTACGTTTAAAACAACCTAAAATTGCTGGTAAAGATGCAACTTGGGCTGACGTAAACACTAAGGTTAAAGCTAGTTTAGAAGATGCTAAAGCAAAAGGTGGAAATGTTGTAGTGTTAACAAATACTATGGCAAGTCCTTCAACTGATGCTTTAATCGCTTCTTTAGTTGCTAAATATCCAACAACTAAACATGTTGTTTATGATGCAGTTTCTGAATCAAACGCTTTAGATGCTTTTCAAGCGGTTTATGGTGTAAGAGCTTTAGCTAATTATGATTTTTCAAAAGCAGACGTTATCGTTTCTGTTGGTGCAGATTTCTTAGGAGATTGGCAAGGAGGAGGTTTTGATGCAGGATATGCTCAAGGTCGTATTCCTAAAAACGGAATGATGTCTAAACATATTCAAATTGAAGCTAACATGTCTTTAGCTGGTGCTAATGCAGATGTTAGAATTCCAATGACAGTTGCGCAACAAAAACAAGCTTTAGCTGATTTATATTATGCTGTTGTTAATGGTGCTCAACCTAAAAATGCTCAAATTGCTAAAGCAGCTAAACAACTTAAAGATGCTAAAAACAAAGGTGTAGTTGTTACTGGTTTAGATGATGTAAATGCACAATTAGTAGTTTTAGCTATTAATAATGCGATACAATCTGCAGCTTTCAACCCTTCTGATGCTATTCTTACTAGAAAAGGTGATGCAAAAGCGGTTGCTCAATTAGTAGCAGATATGAAAGCTGGAAAAGTTCATACGTTAATTATGAACGGTGTTAATCCAG
>NZ_DITB01000015.1 GCF_002422095.1 Flavobacterium sp. UBA6195 | reverse complement strand
AAAAAATCCGTCACCACCAGCGCTCCGCCTAGGCGGACCCGTTTCATCCGCGTGCTAATTCAAGGGCAAGTACAACTTCAAAAATCAAGTACAAAAAGAGATACCTAACAGCATGACAAACTATGCCTGTATTCTATTGTGAACTATGAAAAGTGTAACGCCTAAGAATTAAAAAAAGAAAATCTATTGTGTCAATGTGGTTAAAAAAAATCCGTCACCACCAGCGCTCCGCCTAGGCGGAACCGTTTCATCCGCGTACTAATTCAAGGGCAAGTTCAAATTCAAGGACAATGTACTTTACTTATAAAATTAAAACATATAAGTCATAGAAGTATAACTAGTGAAACGTTTCGTCAATAAAGTACATATAAGATTTTGAAGATGATTTCAATTTCTGTAATCTATGTTCCAAAAACCTGAAACTTGAAACAAAATAAATAAAACATCTAAATAGCATTTCATTAGCCTTTGACTTCGCTCAGGGTGACAAGGGGGAACATTTCTAACTCATCATCAACTCTACGACTTTACGACTTCACATCCTCACATCTCACATCTCACATCCTCACATCATCACATCATCACATCTCACATCATCACATCTTTTCTTCAAAAATTTTTGTTATTTAAAAACATTTGAGTACTTTTGTTGTTCATTCAATAATATGTTAGACAGTATTATAACATCAAAAACACGATTGCGACTATTGGTAAAATTCTTTATCAATGCTGCTAATACAGGCTATCTGAGGGGGTTGGCTCAGGAGATGAATGAGAATACAAATGCAATCAGAAAAGAATTAAACAATCTGAGTGAAGCAGGCTTTATTATCAGAGAAGATACAGATAAAAAGGTGATGTATCATGCCAATACAGACCATCCTTTGTTTACTACTTTACAGCAATTAATCCAAAAATACGTCGGTGTTGATTTTATTATTAGTCAAATTCTCGAAAGAATGGGAGATGTTTCTCGTATTTTTTTAGTGGGAGATTATGCTAAAGGAATAGATTCGGGAGTAATCGAGGTGATTATAGAAGGGCCTGCGTTGAATCAAAGCTATATCGAAAATATAACACAAAGGATTAAAAAAGAAATAAAAAAAGAAGTCATCGTTTATAGTACTACAGAATATGTAGGAGATGGACTGTTGGTTTTTGAAAATAAATAAGAGGAGACTGGTTTTTTCAATGTTTTGAAAAATAGCTGTTGAAAATTATTCATACCGAGGTGAACTCATTTTAAATGGGACTCACAGGGCGAAGCCATTAAAAGTAGTAAAAAAAGATACTCTTAAAAACTTCTTAATTCTAATAAGATTAACAATAAATTAAAATACAAATGAACAAGATTGCCATCATCGGACTAGGCTATGTTGGACTTCCTTTAGCAAGATTATTTGCAACCAAATTTCCAGTAGTAGGTTTTGATATTAACCAAAAGCGAATAGAAGAATTAAATGAAGGTAGAGATGTAACCCTAGAAGTAGAAGATGCTCTATTAAAACAGGTATTAGTAGATTCTAATCCTTTCACAAATCATAATAATGGATTGTATTGTACAGCACATCTGGAAGAAATTAAAGGAGCTAACTATTACATTGTAACCGTTCCTACGCCTGTGGATAAGCATAATAAGCCAGATTTAACTCCTTTATATAAAGCTTCAGAAACGGTGGGTAAAGTCTTGAAAAAGGGAGATGTGGTAATTTATGAATCTACAGTTTATCCTGGAGCTACAGAGGAAGAGTGTATTCCTGTTTTGGAAAAAGTATCGGGATTGAAATTTAATGTAGATTTTTTTGCAGGTTATTCTCCAGAGCGCATTAATCCAGGAGATAAAGAGCATACAGTAGAAAAAATCCTTAAAGTGACCTCTGGCTCTACTCCAGAAATTGGCGTAAAAGTAAATGAATTATATAAAACAGTAATTACAGCAGGCACGCATTTGGCACCAACTATAAAAGTAGCAGAAGCAGCCAAAGTCATCGAAAATTCACAACGCGATATCAACATCGCCTTTGTTAACGAATTAGCAAAAATTTTTAATTTATTAGATATAGATACTCATGCCGTTTTGGAAGCAGCTGGAACCAAATGGAATTTCTTACCTTTTAAACCAGGACTTGTAGGTGGGCACTGTATAGGTGTTGACCCTTATTATTTAGCTCAAAAAGCGCAAGAAGCAGGGTATCATCCTGAAATTATTTTAGCTGGGCGCAGATTAAATGATAGTATGGGTGAATATGTAGCTGCTCAAGTTGTGAAACTTATGATAAAAAAAGGCATTACAGTAAATGGAGCAGAGCTTCTGTTATTAGGAATCACTTTTAAAGAAAATTGCCCAGATGTTCGCAATACTAAAATTGTAGATGTAGTAAATGCATTAGAAGAATACGGAATCAAAGTAACTATTTTTGATCCATGGGCTAATCCTGAAGAGGTTATGCATGAGTATGGTCTTGCTTGTCATCCAGAACTTGTTTCAGGAGCTAAATATGATACTGTTGTTTTAGGAGTTGCTCATAAAGAATTTATGGCATTAGATTTAAATTCATTGCTTAATTCAAATGCAGTAATTTACGATGTTAAAGGAATATTAGATAATAATATTGATGGTAGACTTTAAGTTTGTACAAATCTGAAATTATGAAAAAAACATATATTATTGCTGAAATCGGTAACACACATGAAGGTTCGGTTGGTTTAGCGAAACAATTCATAAAAGCTGCTGCGGATTGTGGTGTTGACGCTGTAAAATTTCAAACGCATATTTTTGAAGCAGAAAGTTTACCAAGTGCTCCTAATCCTTCTTATTTCAAAGATGAAACAAGAAAAGACTATTTTGAAAGAACTGCATTTACAATTGAACAATACAAAGTATTGAAAGATTATGCAGAAAATGAATGCAAAGTGGATTTCTTTTCATCTCCATTTTCTTTAGAAGCAGTAGATTTCTTAATGGAAGTAGGTGTTTCTACTTTTAAAATTCCATCTGGAGAAGTAAGTAATATTCCACTTTTAGAGCATGTAGCTAAAACGGGTAAAAAAGTAATCTTGTCAAGTGGCATGAGCTCTTGGGATGAGTTAGATAGAGCTGTTGCCGTTTTTAAAGATAAAGAAAAGCTTACCATTCTACAATGTACTTCTGAGTATCCATGCAAGCCTGAAAATGCAGGGTTAAATGTAATGTTAGAAATTAAAGAACGCTATCAATGTAAAGTAGGTTTTTCGGATCATACTTTAGGTATTGGAGTTCCTTTAACCGCAGTTGTTCTAGGAGCAACACTGATTGAAAAACATTTTACTCTTTCAAAGCTAATGTACGGAAGCGATGCAAAAAATTCAACGGAACCAGAAGAATTCAAGCATATGGTAGATAATATTCGTGCTGCTGAGCTTGCTATTACCAGTAAAATAGATAAAAATGAAATCGTTAAAAAACTTGGTGAAATGAAGTTTGTTTTTGAAAAATCAATCGTTTCAGCAAGAGAACTAAAAGAAGGTCATGTAATTTCTGAAGAAGATTTAGCTTATAAGAAACCAGGTGATGGAATACCGGCAAGAGCTTATAAAGAAATTATAGGAAAGACCGTTAAAACAACTATTCCGGCTAACGAAAAGATCGAATACAGCCAATTACATTAATCAAAAAAATATAAAAAAATGAAAAAAGTTTGTGTTTTTGTTGGTAGCAGAGCTAACTACAGCAGTATTAAATCAGTTATGATGGCTGTTAAAAATCACCCTGAACTTGAACTACAACTTATTGTTGGATCTTCTGCAGTATTAGATCGTTTTGGAAAAGTTGAAGATTTAATTATAAAAGATGGTTTTACACCTGATTTTAATTTTTATAATATAGTTGAAGGTGAAAACCCTGTTACCATGGCAAAATCTACAGGTTTAGGGCTTATAGAATGTTCTATGATTTTTAACAATCTTAAACCTGATTATTTGGTTGTTGTAGGGGATCGATTTGAGATGATGTCTGTTACTATTGCAGCTGCCTATATGAATATTAGAATTGCTCATACTATGGGAGGTGAGGTAACAGGAACTATAGATGAAAGTATTCGTCACGCTATTACTAAATTTGCGCATATTCATTTTGCAGCAAGTGAAGATGCAAAACAAAGAATCTTAAAACTTGGTGAAGATCCAACTCACGTTCATAATGTAGGATGTCCTAGAATGGATTTAGTTTTAAATGAATTAAAAAATGATTCATATAAAATGTTAAGTAATCTTTTCGAGGATTTTACAGGAGTAGGACCTTCTTATTTAGATTTAACAAAACCTTTTCTATTAGTTTCTCAACATCCTGTTACTACTGAATTTGGTAGCAATAGAGCTCAAATAGAAGAAACATTATATGCTTTAGATGAATTGCAAATGCCTACAATTATGCTTTGGCCAAATATCGATGCGGGAAGTGATGATATTTCAACTGGAATTAGAGTTTATAGAGAAGTTTACAACAAAGAAAGTGGTACTTGGTTAAAACTATTCAAAAATTTACCTACCCAAATCTACATTCATTTAATGAATACTTGTGCTTGTCTTGTGGGTAATAGTAGTTCTGGTGTTAGAGAAGGAGCTACTATTGGAACTCCAGTAGTAAATATTGGTACTCGTCAAAACAAAAGAGAAATGGGACCTAATGTAATTAATGTTGGATATGACCGTAACGAAATAAAAGAAGCAATTTTAAAACAAATTGCTCATGGAAAATATGAAAATGCTGGAATTTATGGAAACGGAAATGCTGGAACTCAAATTGCAGATATATTAGCAAATTCTAATCCTAGTATTCAAAAAACAATTACCTATTAGTATTTTAATGTATGAAAATATTAGGTTTTATCCCTGCTAGAGGAGGAAGTAAAGGCTTGCCTGGTAAAAACAAAAAAATGATGCTAGGTAAACCTCTTATTGCTCATACCATCGAAACAGCATTACTTTCTAATCTAACAGACATTGTTGTATCATCTGATGATGATGATATTTTAGAAATTGCAAAAAAGTATAATGTTAAAGTTATAAAAAGGCCAGATGAACTTTCAGGTGATTTAGCTCCAACGTTACCAGTGATGACTCACGCTGTTCAAACTGTAGGAGGAAATTATGATGCAGTTATGACTTTACAAGTAACATCACCTTTACGTACCGTAAAACATATTAATGAAGCAATTGAGTTGTTTTCTCGAGACGGTGAAGCAGATTCTTTAGTAAGTGTTATTAAAATTCCACATAAGTTTACAGATGCTTCTATAATGTTACTTGATGGTAAGTATATAAAGCCCATTGATAGCGAAAAATTAGTATTAAGAAGACAAGAGAAACCTACTTACTGGGCCAGAAATGGAGCCGTAATTTATATAACTAGTATAAATAAAGTAGGAGAGTACATTTTTGGGGGTAAAATAATTCCTTACGAGATGAACAAAATGGAAAGTATTGATATTGATGATATTGAAGATTGGCAAATGGCTGAAGCAATTATGTTGTATAACCAAAATAAATTAATATGAAAAAAGTTCTATTTCAGTTAGGTACAGAATTCCATTATATGGTGGCATTGAGCCTTATAGATAAATATTATTCAGGTAATGATTATGAAATACATTTTATAATTGTTTCAAATCCAAATAATAAATCAAGGCTTAGTGATATCAAATTGAACGAAAAATATAAATACCACAAAGTTTCTTATAACCATAATGAAGAAAAACGTTTTCAAGATGTAATTGATTTAAAGCAATTTATTGAAAGTAATGATTTTCATCATTTTACATCATTTTTATATCATGATCCTATCTTTGTTTATTTAACCTATTATTTTAAAAGTAAAAAGACGACTACTTTTTTAGCACCTGACGGTATGGGGGCTTATGTGAAATTTACTGCTAAAAACTATAGATCTAGATTGGTAAATACTCTCAAAAGTTATAAGTTTTTTAAAATACATGGATTTAAATTTCCGAAATTTTGGTTTACAAGTTGGGATTTTGGTAAGAATGGTTATTATGATTATATCTATGCTTTCAGTGAATCTTTGCCAAATTTGCCAAAAAAAAATATTATAGCAGTTGATTATACTTTTTCAAAAGAGCAAATTGAAAGTTTAATGAAAACTTTTGAGTTAGACTTTTCAAATTATCCTGAATTATCAAAAGTTGTTTTAGTAATAAACGAAAGACATTATTTGCCAAAATATGAATCACAACTTTTAAAAGTAATAGCCGAAAGCTTACCTGGAAATACTATTTTGTTTAAAAAACATCCAAATCAAAAGATTGAAAATTTATCATATTTAGCAGATACTGTTTATACAATTGATAGTGTTTTTCCAGTTGAAATATTAATTGCATCACTTAAAGGAGGTATAATTATTTCATCATATTCTAACAGTATGTTATATCACAATCCAAATTGTAAGTATTTTTGGACTTATCCAATAGTTGCAAGTTCTGGTGAATTAAAAAAAGATATAGAACGATTTAATCCAAAATCATATATTGAAGTAAAACAAAATTTTGAAGAGTTAGGTATTGCTTTGAAAGCTTGTACAAATGAATAATACAACAATTAATCATAATAGTCAAAATAATAGATCCTACATTTTTTTAGTTTTTTTATTTTCTCCTTTAGTTGCTTTGATAATTGCAATAAAACAATATAGAGAATTTTGGACTAAAAATATTGTATGGATGTTTAGTGCTTTTTATGGTTATTCTTTTGTAATTGGAAATGCAGGTTCTGATATTAATCGTTACAAACAAAAATTTTTAATTCACCATGATTTGCAAATGAGTATTGGAGAATATTTTGTAACTCTTTTTAAGGAAGGAACCTATGATTTTATTCAACCTTTATTGTCTTTTATTACATCGCGTTTTACATCTGATTTTAAAATTTATTTATTATTAATAGGAGGTTTTATTGGTTACTTTTTATCTCGAAATATTTGGGCTGTATTAAATTTAAGTAAGCAAAAACCTAAATGGTACGGAATATTATTCGTATTAGTGTTTTCATTTATTTATTCCGTTTGGGATATTAACGTAATGCGATTTACTATTGGAGCGCATATTTTCTTTTACGGAGCATTTAAAATACTTGTTACAAAAAATAGATGGGGTTATTTCTTTATTTTTCTTTCTCTATTAGTACATTTTTCATTTAGTATAGCCTTTGTAATTTTTTTGTTATATCAAATTTTAGGAAAAAAATTCATAAAGATATATTTCATATTTTTTATTATTTCTTTTTTTACATCTGAGCTTAATTTAAATATGATACAAAGTCAATTGACATTTTTGCCTGATAATTTTATAGAAAAATCTGATGATTATTTAAATGATGATTATAAAAAAAAGCGAGATGATATTAAAGAAAATAAGAACTTCAGAGGGAAATATTATCAATCTTCATTAAAGTGGGCTATAGGAATATTGTTAACAACAATATTTTTAAATAGGAAAAAAATAAAGAATAATTACATTTTAGAAAATTTACTAGCATTTTGTTTATTGTATGTTGGTGTTTTTAACGTACTAAGTTTTATACCAAGTATGAATCGTTTTCAATTTGTAAGTTACTTGTTTGCACTAACACTTATTTATCCCTATTTTAATATAAAATTAGATCAAAAAGAAAAATATATTATATATCTGTGTACACCACTAATTTTATTCTATTTTATTGTTAAATTTAGAATAGGATTTGAGTTTACTGGACTTTTAACTTTATTAGGAGGTCCAATTATTGCAGCAATTAAAGATAATGATATTGCATTAATAGATTTTCTAAGATAAAAAATATAAAACATATTATTATGATTCAATCTATACGAAAAACACTAACATCCAATTATGTTTGTTTTAGAGGATGGTCTACAAAAAGAAAAATTGTAGTGATAGAATCTGACGATTGGGGAGCAATTCGTATGCCATCACGTGAAGTTTACGATCAGTTTATGGCGAAAGGAGTTCCAGCTAACACACATTATTTTGCTAAAAATGATTGTTTAGAGAGTAATTCCGATTTAGAGCTTTTGTTTGAAGTTCTTTCTTCAAATAAAGATAAAAACGGACAACCAGCGGTTATTACAGCTAATGCAGTAGTAGCCAATCCTGATTTTGAAAAAATTGCTGCTTCTAATCGTAAAGAATACCATTATGAGTTAATTACGGATACTTATAATTCGTATCCTAATCATGATAAAGTTTTTGATTTGTGGAAAAAAGAAGGAATTGGACAAAATATGTTGTATCCCCAATTTCATGGTAGAGAGCATATCAATGTAGCAAGCTGGATGAAAGTAATTAATTCTGATTCGCCTATTGAAAATTTTGCTTTCGAAAATAAAACGTTATTAGGAATGCGTATTCCAAACGAAAAGCCATTCGGATTTAATTATATGGCTGCTTTTGAATATTTTGATAAGGAGCAACAATTACAAATTGAGGAAATTACAGCAGATGGGTTGCAGATTTTTGAAAAATTATTTGGCTTTAAATCAAAAAGTTTCATTGCTTCATGCGGTATTCAAGGAACTCATATTGATTCGGTATTAGCAGCAAATGGAGTAGAATTTAATCAAAATGGACATCAATTTAGACCTGATGGAAAAGGAGGGGTAAAAGCAGACCAAAAATTTTGGGGCGATACCAACGAATTCAATCAAACCTATTGGCGAAGAAATGCTACTTTTGAACCTAGTAGAGCACCACATGAGGATTGGGTTACTAAATGTATGGCAGAAATTGATGTGGCATTCCGATGGGGAAAACCAGCAGTTATTAATTCGCACCGCGTAAATTATTCTAGTGGTATTTTTGAAGAAAATCGCGACAATACATTACGCCTCTTAAATGCTTTGTTGAAAGCTATAACAAAAAAATGGCCTGATGTAGAATTTATGAACAGTCAACAATTAGGAGAACTAGTTTCGAGTAAATGATAAAATCATTATTAAATAAGGCTAAGGTAACTTCAAAAGGTTATTTGTATAATTATAAAGGTTTTTCAACAAATCGTAAGATTGTTGTTATTGAATCTGATGATTGGGGTGGTGAGCGCACTCCTAACAAACAATCGTATTTAAAGCTTTTAGAAAATGATTTAAGAGTTGATAAATGCGCCTTTAGTAAGTACGATACAATTGAATCGCAAGAGGATTTAGTGGCTTTGTTCGATGTCTTAAAATCGGTTAGTGATTTGAATGGAAATCCTGCAATAATCACAGCAAACTTTAATCTTGCTAACCCAGATTATAAGAAAATTAAAGAAAGTAATTTTGAAGCATATTATTATATTGATTACCTACAAACATTAGAAAAATACAATAGAACAAATGTATTAGAGCTTGTAAAAGAAGGCATTAATAAAAAATTGTTTTTTCCACAAAGTCATTCAAGAGAACATATTAGTCCTTATTTATGGTTAAATGAAATAAAAAATAATAATCATAGTTTAAGAAAAGCATTCGAACTGGAAGTTTATGGTTTAAGTAGAGCTACTTCACCTGAAATTGTTAAATTTCATTTAGCTAGTCAATTATATCGTAATTCACAAGAACTTGAATTTGTTTCTAAGACAATGCAAGATGGAGCAAAATTATTTGAAAGTATTTTTGGATATCCTTCATTATCTTTTATAGCTCCTGTTTATACATGGAATGAGGCAAATGAAGAAATTATGAATAATAATGGGATTAAATTTATTCAAAGTTCTTTTTTTCAAAATTATTTTAAACCTTTTGAAATTCATGCTTTTAGTAAAAAATTTCATTACACAGGTCAAAAAAACAAATGGAATCAAATATATACCGTTAGAAATTGTCTTTTTGAACCTGCATTAAGTCCTAATAAAGATTGTGTTCCTAGTTGTTTAAAGGAAATTAGCATGTCTTTTAATATGAATAAGCCAGCGATTATCTCTTCGCATAGACTTAATTATATTGGAGGATTAGATCAAAATAATAGAGATAATAATTTAAAGCAACTAGGTAGGTTGTTATTCGAGATAAAGAAAAAATGGTCAAATGTAGAATTTATGACTAGTGTTCAACTTGGTAAATTAATTGCAGATGAGTATGGTATCAAAAAAGATTAAACAGTTTCTTTTTCATCTAAAATTATTTTTGGTAAAAAAAAGAAATCCAAATATTGAAATTGGAAATGGAGCAAAAATAGATTTTGCAACAAAGATTTTTTCATGTGGTAACAAAATTACGATTGGTGAAAAAGTTTATTTACGATCTAATCCAAATTTTTATCAAGCTGGGATGCCTTTTCCAACGACTCTCTTAACTGATGTAAAAGGAGCAGTTATAAAGATTGGAAATAATTCTAGAATAAATGGTGTATATATTCACGCTCAAAAAGAAATTTCAATAGGTGAAAATTGTGTTATTGCATCTGGAGTTAACATCATTGATACAAATGGTCATATTCTAAATTCATTAGACCGAACTGTTGGAAGAGATACTCCTTCTGAAATAATTATTGGGGATAATGTATGGATTGGATTAAATGCAGTAATTTTAAAAGGAGTTAAGATAGGAAATAATTCAGTAGTTTCAGCTGGCAGTGTGGTTAAAGGTTCTTTTCCAGATAATTCACTTATAATGGGTAATCCGGCTCAACTAATTAAAATATTAGATATAACAGATGAAAATAGCTATACAATATAGTCCATATTCTTTTTACGAAGAGTGGATGCAATACTGCGAAGATCATCAAATACCATACAAAGTTGTTAACTGTTATGCTAGTGATGCTATAGCACAATTAGAAGATTGTAATATATTACTTTGGCATCACAATCATGCAAATCCTAAGGATGTGCTCTTTGCTAAACAATTATTAGCTTCTTTAGAAATTGCAGGAAAAAAAGTATTTCCAGATTATCATTCTACTTGGCATTTTGATGACAAGTTGGGCCAAAAATATTTATTTGAAGCTACTCATATCCCCCATGTTCCCACTCACACTTTTTTTGATAAAAAAGAAGCACTTCAATGGGCAAAAAAAACTACTTATCCAAAAGTATTTAAGTTAAGAAGAGGAGCAGGCTCTAGAAATGTTTGGTTAGTAAAAAGTAAAGAGGAAGCATTTAAGACCATTCGAAAAGCATTCGGGAAAGGATTTAGACAATACGATGCTTTTGGCGGAATTAAAGAACAACTCAGAAAATATAGATTAGGAAAAACTAATCTAAAAGAAATTGCAAAGGCAGTTG
The DNA here is from genome assembly GCF_002422095.1 of Flavobacterium sp. UBA6195. Taxonomy (GTDB): domain Bacteria; phylum Bacteroidota; class Bacteroidia; order Flavobacteriales; family Flavobacteriaceae; genus Flavobacterium. Next base: position 46,460 of record NZ_DITB01000015.1, on the reverse strand, counting down.
CTCATATTCTATACCCAATTCAGTTAGAAAAATCTCAAGGACGAGAATGCGGTTATGTTTATTTTCAAGATTTTATTCCACAAAATACATTTGATATTCGTGTTATTGTAATTGGAAATAAGGCATTTGCCATAAAAAGACATGTTCGTAAAAATGATTTTAGAGCATCTGGAAGCGGTTTTATAGAATATAAAAAAGAACTTTTTGATATTGATTTAATTCAACAATCTTTTGAAAACGCATCTAAAATTAAGGCGTATTGTGCTGCATTCGATTATGTGTTTTTAGATGGTAAACCATTAGTAGTAGAGGTAAGCTACGGTTTTAACAAAGCAGGATATTACGATTGTCCTGGATATTGGACTGAGGACTTGAATTGGCACGAAGGCAAGTTTAATCCTTATGGCTGGATGATTGAAGATAGTATTGCAACTATAAAATAATTATTTAAAATTGAAAAAAATACTAATAATTGCACCATCAAGAAAATTAGGGGGTATAGAAAGAGCACTTACTGTTTTGGCTAATGAATGGGCAAGTCGTGATTTACAAGTTTCCTTTGTGTCGTGTTTAAAACATAATCCTTTTTATAAATTAGATTCAAATATTAAATTAATTGAACCTACATTTGAAAGATCAAAAGGTAGTACAGATAAAATATTGTTTTACCCTAGATTATTGCTGTTTATTAGAAATGAGGTAAAAAAAAATAATCCTGATCGCGTTTTAGTGTTTGGAGATTGGTTCAGTCCAATTACACTCTTAGCTCTATTAGGTTTGAAATTCCCTGTTTACATTTCAGATAGAACGATACCAAACTATACATTTAAATTTCCTATTCCACAACTAAAAAAGTGGTTGTATCCTAAATCAGCAGGCTTTATTGCACAAACTCAACGATCTAAGGAATTTAAAGAAAAAATATTTGGAAAAAAACTGAAAATTCAAGTTATTCCAAATGCTTTACCAGAGTTTGATAAGAGACAGCAAATAAATGTTGAACAACAAAATAAAATCATTTATGTAGGAAGATTTGCTTGGGAAAAAGATCCTGAGATTCTCATTCGTGCTATGGATTTTGTTGCAAAAAAGAACCCTAATTGGGTACTAGAAATGGCAGGGACGGGACCACTACTCAATCCAATGAAAGCCTTAGTAAAAGAACTTAATTTAGATTCTAATGTACTTTTTCTTGGAAATGTAAATCAAGTAGCTACATTGTATCAATCGGCAAAAATCTTAGTATTGCCTTCTGTTGTAGAAGGTTTTCCCAATACATTAATTGAAGCCATGTCGTTTGGCTTACCATGTATTTGTTTTAATGATATACCCTATGAAGATATTATTACCCCGCAAATGGATGGGTATGTGGTATCTGAAAGATCTGCCAAATTATTGGCTAATGCCATTAATGAAATAATTGGAGATGATGCTTTAAGAGAAAGTATTGGGAAAAATGCTCAAGTCTCTGTAAAACGATTTTCTAAAGAAAAAATTGCCCAAAAACTATTAGAATTTATGAAATCATGATGAATGTATTACTAGAATTATATTTTAAATTACCTCACGATTCAAGTTTTGGTATATTTTCTAAAATTATAAATCGGATTGCGGCACGAATCATTAAACGCATTTTAGATAGAACGGTTCCTAATCATTTTATAAAAACATTTGATACGTATCCAATTGGACTTAATCAAGAAAAAAGAGATAAAGAAATTGTCATTTCGTTAACTTCATTTCCAGGGCGCATTGCCGATGTTTGGATTGTAATAGAATGTTTATTTCGACAAACGTATAAAGCAGATAAAATAATTTTATGGATAGACAAGGAGCGATTTAATTTAGAAGACCTCCCTTCTCGTTTAAAAGATCAAATGAAAAGAGGTTTAGAAATTAGATTAGTAGAAGATTTGCGTTCTCATACTAAATATTATTATGCCTTAAAAGAGTATAATAACTCATTTGTTATTACGGTAGATGATGATTGTTATTATCCAGAGAATCTTATCGAGAATTTAATGAAAATTCATCGAGAATATCCTAATTCCATTGCGGCTAATAGGATTCATAAAATACAATTTAAAGACAATTTTATTTTACCTTATAAAAAATGGTCGCATAATTTTAGTCCTAAAAACAATGTAAATGGAACCTATTTATTGACTGGAGTGGGCGGTGTACTATATCCACCTAAAATTTTTGATGCTCCGTTTTTTGATACAGCTGTTTTTTTGGAAAAATGTAAGTTTGCAGATGATATGTGGTTGTCTGTTAATGCCTTCAGACTGGGAATTAATATAGCTTCAAATAGTAAATTCAATAAGGATATGATAGCCATCTCAAAGACAGGAGATGTTAGATTATTAAATTATAATTCAAAAGGAAACGGAAATGATTCACAATTAAGAGCCGTTTTAGACCATTTTAACATGGGGAACTTAGAAAATTATAAAAATAGAGATTGATTTTTATATTTAATAAATTATAGAAGTAATAATAATTTTAAATTAACACTATATAATGAATGCTGCTCTTAAACGTAAAATTATCAACCATCCCCTTTTGTATAAAGGGATAGTTTACTTAGCTAATATTCGTTATTTTTTTAACAATTATTCTTCCGTAAAAGGAAGAAATAATATTGTTATATTTAAAGAAGGAGTACTAAGAAAAAATGTTCAAATTAAAATTATAGGGAACAACAATACCATTACTATTCACCCAAACTGTCGTTTAAAAAATACCAAAATCACCATTATGGGGTCTAATAATCAATTGGTATTAAATGAAAAAGTCATGATATATGAAAATGGTGCGTTTGTTTTTGAGGGGAGTAATTCTTATATTCAAGTAGGGGCAAAAACGACTATTGGAAGTGCTATATTAATTATTGGAGAAGGAGATACAGGAATTAGAATTGGAGAAGATTGCATGTTAAGTAGAGATATTGTTATGAACACAAGTGATTTTCACTCCATAATTTCAACAATTACAAATAAAAGAATTAATCCGCCAAAAAGTATAGAAGTTAAGAATCATGTATGGATAGGTAATAATGCTTATATTTCTAAAGGAGCAGAAGTTGGAAACAATTGTATTGTGGCTTCTAGAGCTTATGTAGGTGGAAAAAAATTTGAAGATCATACCATTTTAGGCGGATTGCCAGCAAAACAGTTGAAAGACAATATCAATTGGAGTAGAGAAAAATTACCTTACGAATAAATATAAATTAATCATATGAAAAATATAGTGATTGTTGGCTCTGGGCAATTAGGAAGCAGACATTTGCAAGGAGTTTTAAAGTATAATAAAGAAAAATTAGCTGTTTATGTAATGGATCCTTCTCAAGATGCACTAGAGGTATCAAAGGAAAGAGCCACAGAAGTGGACCATAACCATGAATTGCATTTTATAACAAATATCCAAAACTATCCTAAAGAAGCTGAAGTTGCCATTGTGGCAACCAATTCTAATGTAAGAGAAATGGTAACAATAGACTTGTTGCAAAGAACTAAATTGAAGAACCTTATTTTAGAAAAAGTTCTATTCCAAGAATATGAAGCTTATGACCGATTTACAAATGAAATTTCAAAATATGAAATTAAGGTATTTGTGAATCATCCAAGGCGATTAACTCCAGCTTATTTAGAAATTGCAGATCAAATTAAACAAATTAAAGGGAGAAATTATTTTTCGATTGTTGGAGAATTTTGGGATTTAGGTTGTAATTCATTACACATGATTGATCTGTTTGTGTTTTTGAGTAATTCAAAATTAAAAAGTATAAATACAGACGGAGTAGATAATACAATAATTCAGAGTAAACGTAAGGGGTATGTTGAATTTACAGGAACTATTACGGGAATTATGGAAAATAATGATTCTTTTGCTTTATCATCTTTTCCAGGCGAAAGAGGTCCGTTAACGCTTCAAATAGCAACAACAGGTAATCGATGGTTTATTCAAGAAGGAGGAACAAAAGCATTTCTTCATTTAGGAGTAGAAAATAAATATGCAGTTGCACAACATGATTTTTTTCAAGAATTTCAAAGTAATCTAACCACACAAATTACCAATGATTTATTAGAAAATAAAGAATGTGGATTGCCTTCTTATGAACAAGCGGCACATACACACAAAATATTTATTGAAGCTTTGTTAAAAAAATATAACGCTATAACAAATTTAAACGAAACAAAATGTCCCATAACATAAATAGTAATATCGTATTATTGATAGGAACAGGCTCAATGGCTGTTGCTTATGCAAAAGTATTACAAGGTCAAAAAATAGACTTTCAAGTTGTAGGAAGAGGAGTTGCCTCTGCTCAAACTTTTTATGAAGAAACAGGAAAAAAGCCTATCACAGGAGGATTAGAATTATTCCTAGAAAACAATGATGTTAGCCAATTTGATGCGGCAATTATTGCTACAGGAACCGAAGTTTTATTAGATTGTTTAAGATTATTAATTCAACATTCTATCACCAAAATTTTAATTGAAAAGCCAGCTGCAGTTAGTATTGCCGAATTAAACAATAATAAGGAGCTCTTTTTGCCTCATGCAGCCTCGATTTTTGTAGCCTATAACAGACGTTTTTATGCATCAGTGTTAGAAACAGAACGATTAATAGAAGCAGATGGTGGTTTGGAAGCAATGAATTTTGAATTTACGGAATGGACACATAAAATTGATGCTAGCAAAAAAGTGCCTGCTGTTCTCAATAATTGGTTTTTTGCAAATTCAACACATGTAGTAGATTTGGCATTTTTTTTGGCCGGGAAACCATTAGATTGGACAGCATATTCTAAAAAAGGTAATTTAGAATGGCACGAAAAAACGGTATTTAGCGGAGCTGGAATTACAGAAAAAGGAGTGCTTTTTTCTTATTTATCCCATTGGGAAAGTGCGGGAAGATGGGGGATTGAGTTGCTAACACAAAATAGAAAAATTTATTTGAAGCCACTTGAAGGAGTTTTAATCCAAAGAAAAGGCTTGTTGGATATTGAAAAACATGTATTTGACAACACCCTTGACGTGCTTTACAAGCCAGGATTATTCAGGCAAGTAGAAGCTTTTCTAAACAATGATAATTCTAGATTAATTAATATTAAAGAGCATTTAGAAATAGCAAATCAAATTTATATTAAAATTCTTTCATAGTTTAAAATAAGCAGTGGAAAAACAGCATTTAAAATCAAAGCATAAAACAGTAAATAGAATTTTAATTAATACGATTATTATTTATGCTCAAAAGTTCTCAACAGCAGCACTTGCACTTGTAACTACACCATTGTTGTTAAAAGTGTTAGGGGTAGAAGACTATGGTGTTTATACACTGACATTAGGCTTCGTAGGAACACTAACTTTTTTAACTTGGTCATTGTCGGGAACTACACAACGTTATATTGCAGTGACTTTAGGGGAAAAAAATTATGGAAAATTGGCTCAAGTATTATCTTCCTCACTATTAATTCATTTAGTCTATGGAATAATTATAATTGCAGTTATTGAAGTAATTAATTTATTTTATGTTAATACTTTACTTGATATTCCAGAATCAAGACAAAATACAATTCACTATATACTTACATTTGTAGCAGGAATATCGTTTTTTAATATAATAGCTATACCATTTGTAGGTTCTTTGCGAGCAACTGAAGATTTCAAAAGTATAGCCATTATTGGATTTGTTGAGTCTAGTTTAAAGTTAATAATGGCATTTTTACTTTTGTGGTTCTCAGGTGATAAATTAATATTATTTTCTGCTTTAATGTTTTTGGTTTCAATTGTCATTTTTTTAGCCTATTTCTTTAGGGTTATGAAAGCTAAAAAAAGAATTTATAAAAAATTTGTGAAGCCAAATTCAGTCTTAATAAAAGAAATGCTGTCATTTATTTCTTGGTCCTTGCTAGGAGCATTAGCAACCATGAGTCGAAATCAAGGGGTTACGGTTTTGATTAATGTTTTTTTTGGTGTTGTAGCAAATGCGGCTTACGGAATTGCACAACAAATTAATAATGCAGTAAATATTTTAGCTCAGGGAGTAACAACTTCTATGACACCAGTTTTGATGAAAGCGGCAGGTGAAAATAACAACGAAAAAATGCTTTACATGATGAGAACAATGGCTAAATTGTCTTTTTTCTCGATCTCTATTTTTTCAATTCCTACGTTGTTTGAGATGAATTATATTTTAGAATTGTGGTTAAAAGTTGTCCCTGAGGGAAGTGTTATTTTTAGTCAATTAATTATTGTACTTGTTTTGGTTGTACTCTTATCCTCAGGAATACAAAATGTATTTATTGCAATTGGAAAAGTAAAAGAGTATAACATTTATACAAGTGTTTTTTTAGTTCTTAATTTACCTCTTTCATACATTTTATTTAAAATTGGTTTTTCAAGTTATTCAATAATTACGGTAGGTATTTTTCTGGAAATCATTACACTAAATATTAGATTATTATTGCTTAAAAAACATTTAAATTATAAAATATCAGATTATTTTTCAGAAATTACTCAGATTATTTTGCCTACTTTAGTTATCTCTGTTTTATTATTTTTCTGGATGTATGTTGAAATACCTAAATTTATCCATTTAATTGTATCATTTATTTCATCATTATTGATTGCCCCTATTATAATATACAAGTTCTCTTTGGATAGTTTTCAAAAAGAGTATGTTTCAAATATTCTGAAAAAAATGAAATTTATAAAAGAATAATATGAAGAAAAATTTATTAATTGTTGGAGATTCTTTAGGTTTGCCTTGAGATAATATGCCATACAGTAATACATGGACTTATTTACTATGTGACTATTTGCAAAATTTTCATACAGTATTAAAACTCCAAAGGGCTTTGAATTCCAATACAATAAATTCGGGAGTAAAAGAAGATTGGTTAGAGTTTTATAAACCTGATGATGTAATCTTGCAAGTGGGTATCGTGGATTGTTCTCCAAGATTTTTAAAGAATGGTGGGTTGTTGATGAAATTAGTAAACAGTTCTCCTTTTTTTCTTAAAAAATTTTATTTGGAAATTAATAAAAAAAAATAAAACTAGAAGTGTTGTTAATGTTGATGTTACCATAGATAGATTTGAAAGTAATATTGAAAAATATATAAATCGCTGCATTAGTATTGGTGTTAGTCGCATATTTTTAATTAAAATAGCAAAATCTGGTAGTGCTATGGTAAAAAAAAGCCCTGAGATTTTAAGACAAATTAACTTTTATAACCAAATTTTTGATAAACTAGCTGGTAAATATCAAAATTGTATACTAATCAATGAATTAACTAATGCTAATGATGATTATTTCATTGAAGATGGATATCATTTAAGTGAATTTGGAAATTATAACTTTTTGAAACCATTAAAAAATACTATAAATAGATATGCAAAGAAAAAAATTAGTAGTTGGTATAACAGCTTCTGTCAGTACAATTTTGATAAAAGGGCAAATCAAATATTTTTCTGAGAATGGTTATGAAACGTATTTATTGGCACCACAAGATGAAAGAACGATAAAGTTTTGTGAGGAGGAAGGCTGTATCTTATTGCCTGTTAAAATAAAAAGAGATATTTCAATTTTTAGTGATTTACTTTCGCTTTTTCAAGTAATAATTCATTTTGTAAAAATAAAACCAGATGTTATTAATCTAGGAACACCAAAAATTTCTTTGGTAGGAATGATAGCAGCAAAGTTAACAGGTGTGCAAAAAAAAGTATACACATGTAGAGGTTTTAGATTCGAACATGAAAAAGGATTAAAGAAAAAAATATTAATCCAAATGGAAAAAATAGCAGGTGCATTAGCAAATAACATTATCTGTATTAGCCCTTCTGTTAAAGAATTAGCTATGAAGTTGAATATTTTTTCGCCAGATAAAACTATGGTGATTGGGCAAGGAAGTAGTAATGGGATTGACTTGAATTTTTTTAACCACTCAACAATAGATAAACAAGAAGTTTTCAGGTTAAAAAAGAAATTAAATATAGAGAATAATTTCATTTATGGTTTTGTAGGTAGATTAGTAGACAGAAAAGGAGTCGTAGAAATCTACAATGCTTTTAGTGACCTTTATAAATCCAATCCTAATGTAAGGTTTGTTTTTGTTGGAGGAGTAGAATTAGAGCAAATAGCAGATAAAAATCTAATTCAAAATATTGAAAACCACCCAGGTTTTATCTATGTAGGTCCTCAGTTAAATGTACCGTTATACCTTACCATTATGGATGTGTTTGTTTTACCCGCATGGTGGGAAGGATTTGGAAATGTATTGATTCAAGCTGCAGCAATGGGGGTTCCTGTAATAAGCACAGAAGCAACGGGCTGTGTAGATGCTGTTTCTAATGGGTTCAATGGAATATTAGTAAAACCAAAGTCAGTTGTTGAACTGAAACAAGCTATGGAGTTACTCTTAAATGATGGAAATCTTCGTGATCAGTATGGTAAAAATGGTATAATTTGGGCAAAAAATTTCGACCGAAATATTATTTGGAATGAATTAAATAACATTTATCAATCTTAAAAAAGATGTATAAAGCATACTTAAAACAAATATTTGACTTTTTAATAGCATTTGTAGTGCTAATGATTTTCTCTCCAATCATTTTAATGATAACGATAGGACTTGTTTTTTTTAACAGAGGAACGCCTTTTTTTATGCAACAAAGACCAGGTAAAAATGAAAAGATTTTTAAATTAATCAAGTTTAAAACGATGAGAGATGCTTATGATGAAAATGGAAAACCATTACCAGATAAAGATAGAATTACTCCTGTTGGGGCATGGGTCAGAAAGTTATCATTGGATGAATTACCCCAATTAATTAACGTAATAAAAGGAGATATGAGTTTAATTGGACCAAGACCCTTATTGGTCAAATATCTTCCACTGTATAATAATGAACAAAAAAGAAGGCATGAGGTAAAGCCGGGTATTACGGGCTGGGCTCAGGTTAATGGGAGAAATGCAATTGATTGGGATAGGAAATTTCAATTGGATGTTTGGTATGTAGATCACATATCATTATTCCTTGATATGAAAATACTGTATTTAACCTTTTTGAAAGTGATTAAACGAGAGGGAATAAATAACGGCGAGGAGGTAACAATGAAACCTTTTACAGGAAATTAATAAATTATATATGAAAGATATTGCAATTTACGGTGCTGGTGGTTTTGGAAGAGAGGTAGCTTGTTTAATTAATGCTATCAATGAGGTAGAGCAAAAATGGAATTTTATCGGTTTTTTTGATGATGGTTTAGAAAAAGGTTCAGAAAATATTTTTGGTAAAATTTTAGGAGGAATAGAAGAGTTAAATAGTTGGAATAAAGAACTTAACATAGTTTTTTCAATTGCAAATCCTGAGATTTTAAAAGAAGTGGTGGAAAATGTACATAATGATAACATATTATTTCCTAATTTAGTGGCTCCAAATGTTAATTTTTTACATAAGGATTCATTACAAATTGGACAAGGAAATATTCTATTCTTCGGAACAAGAGTAAGTTGTGAAGTGAAAATAGGAAACTTTAATTTACTGAATGGGTTTGTTTCATTAGGACATGATGTACAAATTGGTGATTACAATGTATTAGGTCCTATGGTGAGACTCTCAGGAAATGTAATTATTCAAGATGAAAACTTTTTTGGCGTACAAGCAATAGTCCTTCAAGGAATAAAAATGGGATGTAAAACAAAGATTGGTCCAAACAGTGTACTCATGAGAAATACAAAAGATGGATTCTTGTACATGGGTAATCCAGCTCATAGAATTAAAATTTAATCATTAGTTATGGCATTTCAAAAAATTGAAAACGTAAAGATTACTGGAATTGCAGCTTGTGTTCCCGATAATAGCGTAGATAATATGGACTTAACGCTCCTAGGGGATTTAAGTGACAGAACCAAATTTATTGAAACAACAGGAATAGCAAAAAGATATACTGTTGCAGATAAAAACATTTGCACATCAGACTTGTGTTTTGAAGCAGCTGAAAAAATAATTAAAGAATTAGACTGGAATAAAGAAGAGATTGATTGTTTGATTTTTGTGTCTCAAACTCCGGATTATATCTTGCCTGCTACATCTTGTGTATTACAAGACAGATTAGGTTTGTCTTCAAATTGCTTTGCAATGGACATTTCTCTAGGATGTTCTGGTTGGGTCTATGGTTTAGCTACAATTTCACAATTTATAGGTTCAGGAAATTTCAAAAAAGGATTATTGTTAGTGGGTGATACGGTAACCGTAACTAAATCTGATAGAGATAAGAGTACATATCCTCTTTTTGGTGATGCAGGAACAGCAACGGCGCTTGAATTTGATGCAACCGCTACACCAATGTATTTCCATACAGGTACAGATGGTGCAGGATATAAGGCAATTATGATTGAAGATGGTGGCTTTAGAAGTTTTTTTAAACCAGAGTCTCTTCTTGTAAAGGAAACCGAACCTGGGGTTTTCAGAAATAATTTGCAAAGCTATTTAAACGGTGCTGATGTTTTTATTTTTGGAATAACTAAAGCCCCTAAAAGTATTAAAGATTTAATGGCTCATTTCAATTTAAATAAAGAACAAATTGATTTCTTAATTTTGCATCAGGCAAATAAGTTAATGAATGATAAAATAAGAAAAAAAGTAGGTATTGAAGAAGATAAAGTTCCGTATTCGTTGGACGAATTTGGAAATACATCATCAGCTTCAATTCCCCTAACAATAGTAACAAGATTAAATAATCAGGTAGAAAATACTAGAAAACGTTTTCTGGCCTGTGGATTTGGAGTAGGTTTATCTTGGGGATCTGTTTATTTTGAAACAGAAAAGTTAATCTGTCCACAAATAATGAAATATAAATTATAAATATAACTTTAAAATAAAAAAAGTATGGAACAAAAATTTATTGACTTGTTTAAAGAAACATTAGAGATTGAAGATAGAACAATTAGTTTATCTGACGAGTTTAGAGCATTTGACGAATGGGATTCCCTAGCTTTGTTATCTGTTATAGCAATGATTGACGAAGAGTACGATATAATCATTGAAAGTAACACGTTCCAAAAGTTACAAACTGTTGGTGATATTTACAATTATATACAATCTAACGCTTAATTTACAATTAGGGTGGCTTTACTTAAATTTAATAAGGTTGGTATAACCGGAATCTCAGCTGCAATTCCAAAAAATACAATTGACAATTATGCCTATACTGATTTTTTTGATAAAGAAGAAGTTAAGGTGGTTGTTGATAAAGTAGGTATTAAAGAGCGTAGATTTGCGCCTGATGGAATGTGTGCTTCTGATTTATGTTTTGCAGCTGCAGAAAAATTAATCTCGGATATGAATATAGACAAATCAGAAATTGATTTGCTAATCTTTATTTCTCAAACCCCAGATTACAGAATGCCTGCAACTTCAATTTTATTACAAAACAAATTAGGGCTATCCAAAACTACAGCAGCTTTTGATATTTCACTAGGTTGTTCAGCATTTGTCTATGGCCTATCAACGGTATATGCCCTAATGCAATCTGGTGGTCTTAGAAAAGCATTACTTCTTGATGGTGAAACAAGATCAAGAATATATTCACCAAAAGATAGAAAAACAGCATTTCTCTTTGGTGATGGAGGAATAGCAGCAATAATTGAAAAAGGGGATCAATTTGACGAGAGTTATTTTTCGTTAAACTCAGATGGTTCTAAAGAATCTTATATCAAAATGGATGCTGGTGGATATAGAAATCCTAGTTCTATTGAAACATTAAAAGAAAAGGTGGTTGATGAATATGGCAATATAAGATCGGATGAACACGGATACATGTCTGGTGCCGATGTATTTAATTTTGTATTAGCTGAAATTCCTAAGGATATCAAAACAGTTATAAATTTGGCAAAAACCGATTTGTCTCAAATTGATTTTTTTGTATTTCACCAAGCGAATAGCTATATGAATAATTATTTAGCAAAAAAATTAAAATTAGATACTGAACGTGTACCAAATTCAATTGAAAAGTTTGGAAATACTTCATCAGTTTCAATTCCTTTAACCATAGTGTCTGAATTACAAAATAAATTACAAGGAAATAAAAAAATACTACTCTCAGGTTTTGGGGTAGGAATGAGTTGGGCATCAGCTATTATTAACACAATGGATTGTCATGTCTCTGACATAATAGAAATATAAAATATGAATTATAATCCTTTCAATTTAAATAATAAAAAAATTCTTATTACGGGTGCCTCATCAGGTATTGGTAGCGTAATAGCTATTGAATGTTCAAAAATGGGAGCAAATGTAATTATAACTGGAAGAAGTGAAGAAAGACTATTGAAAACTTTTGAACTTCTGCAAGGTGATAATAATGAATATGTCGTGGCAGATTTATCATTAAAAGAGGGATTAGATTGCTTAGTTAATCAAATTCCCACTTTGGATGGTGTAGTACATTGTGCAGCAATTTTAAAAAAACTGCCACTAAAATTCATTAATGAAAAAGCTTGGCTTGAGACAATGGAGACAAATTTATTTGCTCCTGCATTGTTATCTCAGCGTCTAGTTAAGAAAAGTAAAGTAAACGATGGGGCTTCCATTGTTTTTATCTCTTCTATTGCTGCGTCAGTAGCTTCTTTTGGTAATATCTCATACATGGCTTCTAAGGGGGCAATTAACTCTTTAGCTAGAGGTATGGCACTCGAATTGGCTGCAAAAAAAATTAGAGTTAATTACATTCAACCAGCTTTAATTAGAACAAATCTAACTGATAAAGCAATGTCTCAAGAAGATTTAGATAATTATGTACAAAGATTTCCATTAGGGCGTTTTGGCAAACCTGAAGAGGTGGCTTACTCGGCAGTCTTTTTACTTTCTGATGCAACACAATGGATTACAGGTACATCTATTACAGTTGATGGAGGGGTAACACTTAGGTAGTATAAATGTCGATTTCGATTCATAGATTCATCAAATCAGAAGAAAAGGCCAATACCTATTTGATAAGTCAGATGGGATCAAATAAAGTCTATCTAATTGATGCAGGAAATACGAAGTTGGCCTTAGAAAGTTTAAAAACAGAACAGGCTTTGGAAGCCATTTTTTTAACACATGACCATTACGATCATATAGCGGATATACATCATGCAATCAATAGATTTCCTAATTGTATGATATACTGTTCATCATATACCCAAAAAGCGTTGGCAGACAGCAAACAAAACTTGTCTTTTTATCATGGTACTCCAGTCACTTTTGTCGGACCTCAATTGAAGAGAGTGAAAGACCAACAGCTGATTCCTATTTTCGATAACGATCATATCGAAGTAATTGAAACGCCAGGGCATACGGAAGGTAGCCTTTCTTTTAAATGCCAAAACAATCTATTTACAGGTGATGCCTTAATCCCAAATCTGCAAGTAGTAACAAAATTAAGAACCGGAAATAAAATACAGGCTAGGGAAAGCATACAGAAAATAAAAAAAATCCTTAAAAGACAAGAAGTGATTTGGGCAGGACATGGAGACTCATTTACTAAAGAACAAGTTAATTGGGAAAATTACCTCACCCTTGCTCCAAAAGAATAGCTAGCTGGACGACAATAAAATCATCGCTATGAAAGATTGGCTATTAGAAAACATAACCCTTAGTAATTTTTTACTACTAGGGGTTTTTTTTGTTATATTGGTTGCTTATAAAAAAGGAGTAAAAACCATTCCAAAGGTAGGATGGGGGTTAATACTACTGATACTGTTAATAACAACCCGGTATCTACCGGCCCAATTAATAGCGTTCGAAGAAGCCAAAGTACCGCAGTGGAACATCAAAAATTGCGATACCACCCAAATGCAATACATCCACGTATTAGGGGCAGGTTTTAGTGCAGATACGTTATTAGCACCTACCAGTCAGTTAAATACCACTACCTTAGCCCGTCTAGTTGAAGCAATAAGAATAGCTCGGCAATTACCTCATTATAAAATAGTGACCTCAGGAAACACCAAATATGGAGGAATCACACAAGCCGAAGTAGTAAAAAAAGCAGCCATTGCCTTAGGTATACCAAAGCAAAATATCCTAACCCTTACTACACCTAGCAATACGGCAGAAGAAGTCGATGCCTTCATTAAAAAGCTAGGTAAAAACAAAAAAGGAATTGTCGTCTCAGACGCCTTACATCTCCCTAGAGCTTTAATGCTCTACCAAAAAGCAGGCATACACATGCAAGGCGCTCCCACCAATTACAACATCAAAAAAGGACCTCATGACTACAACGGATTCACACTACCATCCTACAACTCCCTTTCAGCTATGAACACCTACCTTAGAGAAAAACTCAAATACTACAAAGACAGCTGGTAACCCAAAACACACCCCATTTTCAGTACCCCAGTCCTTCTCCGGTAGCTGAGTTTTTCTTCTCCGGTGGCTGAGGCCCTCGAAGCCACCGCAGAACTGTAGCTGAGGCTCTCGAAGCCACCGCCCCCCTCGAAGCCACCCCAAAACCAAATGAAAAGAATTAAAAAATAAAAACCATGAAAGGCTACATGTATATTTTACTTTGTGCAGATGGGACCTATTACACGGGAAGCACCATAGATTTAGAAAAAAGACTAGAGCAACATCAAAAAGGAGAAGGAGCAAACCATACCAAAAAAAGACTACCAGTCCTATTAGTCTATTATGAAGAATATACCAGAATTGACCAAGCCTTTAGAAGAGAAAAGCAAGTACAAGGCTGGAGTAGAAAAAAGAAAGAAGCACTAATAGAAGGAGCGACACATACATTACCACAACTCGCAAAAGCATACAGAGATTTAGATTTCAATAAATAAAATCGTACCCTCCACCTTCCCGGTAGCTGAGTCCCCCTCCGGTGGCTGAGTCTCCTTCGGTGGCTGAGGCCCTCGAAGCCACCGCAGAACCGTAGCTGAGTCTTTCTTCCCCCTCGGTCGCTGAGTTCTTTTTTCGGTGGCTGAGGTCTTTTTCTCCGGTCGCTGAGGCTTTTTTTTCGGTGGCTGAGTCTCCTCCGGTCGCTGAGGCTTTTTTCCCGGTGGCTGAGGCTCTCGAAGCCACCGCCTCCCTCGAAGCCACCGCAGAACATAGCGCCCCAATAAAATAAATCCCTATCTTTGAAAAGAAATTCACAAATTTATGTTGTTCAAACAAACCCGAATAGGCAAAGAAGGACGTCCCTTTACAATATACAAACTGAGAACCATCCCTAAAGGGAAAATCCAACCCAATGCTTGGGGACGTTTTCTCCGAAAAACCAAACTAGACGAACTTCCTCAAATATTTAATATACTTAAAGGAGAAATGACTTGGGTAGGACCAAGACCCGACGTGCCTGGTTATGCGGATCAATTAAAAGGTGAGGACCGAATCATACTAACCGTAAAACCAGGAATTACAGGGTTGGCTTCCCTGAAATATAGAAAAGAAGAACAACTTCTAGCCCAGCAATCCAACCCGTTACAATACAATGATGAGGTAATTTGGCCCGATAAAGTAAGAATTAACAAATGGTATGTGAAAAATAAAAAGAGGAAACTCGATTTTCTGATAATATGCTATACTATATGTAATCTTTCTGTTGATGTTGATCAACTAATTCAGAATGCCAACAAAGGAGGGAATGGCTAAAAGAGTAAAAAGTAAAAGTGAACACGTAGGTGAAATAGCTTGTAAAAATAAACTTCTTCTGAAAGCTATTTTCTCACAAAAGAAAAAAGAATATATTTGCATAAACATAAACAAAAATGAATCAGCCTAAAATTTGGTTATCCTCACCTCATATGGGGGGTAACGAACAAAAATTTATTCAAGAAGCTTTTGATACCAATTGGATAGCACCCTTAGGACCTCACGTAACAGGTTTTGAACAAGATTTAGAGCACTATTTAGGAAACAAAGTTCAGGTAGCAGCTTTAAGTTCAGGAACGGCTGCATTGCATTTAGCATTAATCGTGTTAGGAGTGAAAGCAGGAGATGAAGTCATTTGTCAAAGCATGACGTTTGCCGCATCAGCCAATCCTATTACTTATCTAGGAGCGCATCCCATATTTGTAGATAGCGAGCCTGAAACTTGGAACATTTCTCCAAAGGCATTGGAAGAAGCAATTGAAGACCGAATCAAAAAAGGAAAAAAACCAAAGGCAATCATTGCAGTACATTTATATGGTGTCCCTTTCAAGGCAAAGGAAATAAAAGCCATAGCAACAAAATACGAAATTCCTATTGTTGAAGACAGTGCCGAAGCGTTAGGAAGCTATTATGAAGGTCAAGCTTGTGGTACCTTAGGTGATATAGGTATTCTGTCTTTTAATGGAAACAAAATTATTACAACCTCAGGTGGGGGAGCTTTAGTGACCCCTGATCCAAAAGTAAAAGAAAAAGTAGTTTTCTTAGCTACACAAGCACGGGATCAAGCGCCACATTATCAACATAGCGAAATTGGATACAACTACCGTATGAGTAATGTATGTGCCGGTATTGGAAGAGGACAAATGGAAGTACTGGACAAGCATGTCAAAGCAAGACAAAGCATGCAGGCTTTTTACAAAGAAGTTTTTCAAGACATAGTAGGGGTGCAGGTCATGGAAACACCAACCAATACAACAGCAAACTATTGGTTGTCTGCAATTTTGATTGATCCCGCAAAAACACAAGGGATCACTAGAGAAACATTGAGGCTGGCATTTGAAAAGGAAAACATAGAATCAAGGCCGTTGTGGAAACCCATGCATCTTCAACCCGTTTTTGCTTCATGTCCTTATTATGGAACGAACGTAGCAGAAGCTGTATTTGAAAAAGGATTATGCTTACCTTCGGGATCAAACTTATCAAACGAGGATAGAGAACGAATAGAAAAAGTAATTCATCAAGTGTTTCAAAAGTAAGCGGTGTTTTTTTAGTAGATAAAAATACAAGAACCAAGATAAGTGAAGGAAATTTAAAATCAGGGACCAATTAAAATAGAAAAAGAGCGGATCAGTTAACTTGTAGGGAAAGAAAAGAAAAAAGCTAATAAAAGGAAAGAAAAGAAATACAAAAAAAGGAATAAAGGGAGGCTTGAACCGACTTTTTAACAAAATCCTTTCAATTTGTTAACAAAATTTTTTTTTTTTTTAATAAGAATAGCCTATTTTTGGAGAATTATTTAAGTAAAACAAACAACCAAAATGTCTTTTTAAAATCAATGTTGAAATGACAAAAAAGGACTGCCAACCAAAAAAGTATGCCAATGGAAAAAAAATTATCTTTCAAGAATGCAACCTTGCTTGTAATATGGAGCATGAAGTTGTTGTTTTCTGTTCTTTTTGGGAAAAAAACAGAACAGAAGAGAAACGCCAATACGAGCTGTAGTAATTTTGAACAGCAATTTTCAAACAGTAATTTATTTATTATGAAAAAACCAGCATTAGCTAGTGTTTTTTTCATTTTCTTGTTTAGTTTGGGAGTCCAACAAAGTGTTTTTGGGCAAGTCAGTATAACTAGTTTGCCACAAACTTACACGCAAAATTTTAATCAATTAAGTTCAACAGCGGCGACTTCTTGGACAAATAATACGACGGCTACTTTGCCAAATTGGTATATTTCTCCATCTATTACCTCGTTGTTTATTTCAACAGGTAGTAATACTTCAGGAGCAGTTTTGAATCTTGGTGTAGCGGGTTTTTCCGCCATAACTGATAGAGCTTTAGGGTGTCTTCAATCTGGAGGTAATGCACAATATTTTGGAGTTCGATTAAAGAATAATAGCTCAACTGCAATTGCTTCTTTTGATATTAGTTTCACAGGAGAGCAGTGGCGACAAAATAATGCGGGGAGTTTAATTTTTGAATATCAAGTGGCCTCATCAGTAACTGCATTAACAGGTGGTACTTGGCTTCCAGCTACTCAATTTGATTTTGCAGCTCCAAATAATGGGACTGCAGGTCCTCTAAATGGTAATAATCCAGCAAACAGAACAGCAATATCAAACACATTAACAGTCAATGTTCCAGCTGGTTCAGAGATTATGTTTCGTTGGTCAAGAACTACAAATAGTAGTCCTATATTGGCTATTGATGATTTAATTATTCAGGCAAATTCAGCAGGTTCTCCCCCTCCATCATTAACTGCAGCAGTTTCAGCTACAGTAGATGCACCATTTGATGTGACTTTTACTGATAATGCTACTTGGAGAACAGCCATTTCGAGTATCTCAGTAGGAGGAACGACTTTGTCAGCTTCGGCTTATGCGGTTTCAGCAGGTAAAATTACGTTTACACCTTCAGCGGCTACTTTGTTACAAGCGGCTGGCTCTAAAAGCATCATAGTTTCAGCAACAGGATACAATAACGCAACGGTTACACAAACCATTGGGGCTGGAGCAGCAAATAAATTAAGCATGAATACGCAACCAACAGCACCAACGGCTAACGGAGGGACTTTGGCTACACAACCTAAGGTAACTGTTTTAGATCAATATGGAAATGCAACAACTAGCACCGCTTCTATAACAGCGGCTGTAGGGGCAGGAACTTGGACAATAGGAGGAACCACAACCGTAAGTGCTTCGGCAGGGGTGGCTACTTTTACAAATTTAACAGCTACCAGTGCAGCAGCAGTAACGGGAGCAACCATAACGTTTTCAAGTACAGGCTTAACAGGAGTAACCTCAAATACGTTTAATATTCCTGGCCCATCACCTGTCATTACGGGGGCTACTACTGCAACTACCTTTACAACAACTTACGGAACAGCTTCGGCGGTTCAAAATTTTGCTGTCTCTGGTGCCAATTTGACTGCTAATCTTGTAGCTACCGCCCCAACAGGTTTTGAAGTTTCAGCCGATGGTACAACATATGGAACGACTGCTACATTTACACAGACAGCTGGTAGTGCTAGTGGTACATTGAGTGTTCGTTTAAAAGCTACAGCCACTGTTGCAGGATCATATAATTCTAAAAATATTGTTTTGAGTTCTACCGGGGCAACTAATGTAAATATCACTACTTCCGCTTCTGGAAACAGTGTTGCTCGTAAAGCTTTAACTATAACAGCTAATAATCAATCAGTATTTCAAGGTACAGCAGTCAACACAGTAACTGGTGCAGGCACTTACACTGCTACTGGTTTTGTTAATGGTGAAAATGCTTCGGTACTTTCAGGTTCAGTTACCTACAATACAACTTACACAACTAGCACAGTTGCAGGGACATCTGGAGTGACTATTACACCAGTACTCTCATTATTGTCAGCAGCTAATTATACATTGACACCGGCAGATGGGGTAATTACAATTATACCATTACAATCACCTCCAATTCTTACTGCAGCATCAAATGCAACTGTTGATGCACCTTTTGATGTTACCTTTACGGATGATTCGGCTTGGCGTGCGGCTATAACACAAATTTCAATAAACGGAACTACATTAACAGATGGTTATGCTGCTTTATCGGGTAAAATTACCTTTACACCTTCTGCCTCTGTTCCAGCTAGTTTATTACAAACGGGTACAGCAAATAAAAATATTGTTATTAAAGCTAATGGGTATAATGATGCCCCAGTTACACAGAGTTTAGGACATGGGGTTCCTGCTAAATTATTAATGGTTACGCAGCCAGTGGCTCCAAATACTAATGGGGGAGTTTTAAGTATTCAACCCGAATTACTTGTAGTAGACCAATATGGAAATTTGACTGAAAGTACGGCAACTGTAACAGCTACCGTAGGAGCTGGAGCATGGATAATAGGAGGAACTACGGCAATAAATGCTGTGTCAGGAACGCTTTCTTACAGTGGTTTAACTGCTTCAAATATAGCCGCAGTTACAGGAGCAACCATTACATTTACCAGTCCTGGTTTAACTTCGGTGACTTCAGCGCCATTTAATTTAGGAGCACCATTAGCTGTGGCTACACTAGCAACAAATGTAAATGCAACTTCATTTACAGCCAATTGGAATGCCATGCCGGGTGCAGCAAGTTATGAGCTTGATGTGTATACTAAAATATCAAATACAACACCAACGGAAGCAACAGTAACAAATGTTTTTGCTAATAACGGTTACACCAATGCTGAAACATTACCTTCAGGTACTATTAGCAGTGGTCTTCTTAGTTTCACAACAGAACAAAACGACTCAGGTACTGCTCCTGCATATTATGATACTGGTGCAGGTATACGGTTATATGGTAATACCCTAGCTGGTAATGGGAATACATTTACATTAAATATTACAGGTGGTATTACAGTTACTAAAGTTGATTTTGTAACAGGCTCTGGTACTCAAACTGCTAACTATGCGTATTATGTTGACAATGCTACTACAGCAGCTGGTACTGGAACATTTACCAATACACCAGGTACTACCTCAATATCTGGTTTATCAGCTATTTCTAAATTTGTAATACAAAATACAACTTTAACTGGTCGTTCTGCTGCACGTCTTAGCAAGATTGTTGTAACTTACACTTATAATGGTACTAGTATCGTAGAAACTCCAATTACTAATTCACCATTTTCAGTGACCGTACCTACTATTTTTAAAGATGTGACTGGTCTAACCCCATCTACTACTTATTACTACCGTGTTCGTGCCAAAAATGGATCAACTTCATCTGCAAATTCTAATGAAATTCAAGTTATTACAAGACCTGATACTACAATTTGGGACGGTAATACATGGTCAAATGAAGCGCCAGCTTTAGATATGAATGCTATTGTTAATGGAGCACTTCCGATGACCACTTCATTAGAGGCTAAATCCATTACAGTAAATTCAGGTGGTTCGGTAATCGTAACTACAGGAAAAACATTACGTGTGGCTAATGAAGTAAACAATGCAACTAATGATGCTACGAAGTTTATCGTAGAAAGTGGAGCAGCTCTAATTCAAAATAATACTACAGCTGAAAACGTTGGGCCAATTACGGTTAAAAGATATTCTCATCCCCTTTATCGTCAAGATTATACATTGTGGTCGTCTCCTGTACTAAATCAAAATTTAAGAAATTTTTCACCTCAAACTCTTTACAATAGATTCTATTCTTATGATACGTCCAGTGGTCAAAACGGAGCCTATGTACAAGAACTTTTTACAACAACTGATGTAAATACTAAAGTTTTTCATAGAGCGAAAGGGTATTTAATTCGAATGCCAAATAACTGGCCAGATTATATAAATAGTTCTATAGCAGGAACTAGTTTTGAAGGTGTTTTTGTAGGGGTGCCAAATACAGGTGATATTACGGTTTCTTTGTCAACAGTAAATAATGGATATAATTTAGTTGGAAATCCCTATCCCTCTCCAATTTCTATTGCTGCATTTAAGTTGGCAAACCCTTCTATAGGTACTGCTCTTTACTTTTACAGAAAAAGAAACGGAGCACTTGGGTCTGGTTATGGAACCTTAACAGGAGCGGGTTATGTAGGAAATGGTGCAAATGGTCCTTTTTCTAATATTGAAGTTGGTCAAGGTTTTTTTGTGAAAGCAAACAATGCATCTTCATTAAGTTTTACAAATTCAATGCGGGTTTCTGCTAACGGAGTATCAAGTGTTTTTTTAAGAACAACAAATGATACACCTGAGATAAATACTGCATCAGCTCATCGTTTTTGGTTAAACTTGCTCAAAGATAATGAGCAAGTAGGGCAAACCCTCATAGGATATTTTGAGGGTGCTACTATGGCTATTGATGAAGCTTTAGATGCAAAATATTTTAACGATAGCCCGCTTGCTGTAACTTCTATTTTAGCTAATGATGAATATATAATACAAGCACGTTCATTGCCTTTTGATAGTTCCGATGTGGTTCCTCTTGGTTTTAAGACAGATGTAGCGGGGACTTATACTTTTATAATGGGTAACAAAGAGGGTTGTTTTGAAGACAGTACTAATTCTCCTATTTTTATAAAGGATAATACAACGGGTGCTATACATAATACTAGTAATGGTGCTTACACATTTACTTCAAATGCGGGTGTTTTTAATAGTCGATTTGAAATTGTGTATACCGATAGTTTTTTAAGTGAGGATTTACAACAATTTTACAATTCTGTTATTATTTATAAGCATGAGGGAGACTTGATAATTGATGCAGGTAAGTTGCCTTTAGAAAAAGTAGAAGTATGGGATACGCTCGGACGAGTACTTTTTACATCATCTACTAATGAGACAATCTATAAAATAAAACAGTATATTTCAAGTAATCAGGTATTGATTCTTAAAATAACAACATCAAAAGGAATTATTAATAAAAAAATACACTATTAATGAATAATAATAGTAACTTCCAAATCATATTTAAACATTTTGTTTTGATTTTTTTTCTTCTTGTAGCTTTTTCATCCTATGCTCAATTTGATACTCCAGATGAAGCTCCTATAGATGAGGATGAATTGAATGAAGCTTTAAATCCTGAAGAGCCTGCAGCTCCTATTGATGACTTTCTAATTCCACTTCTCTTTTTTGGGATTGTAACTGGATGGTATTTTATTGAAAAATCAACAGAATTTAAAAAACAAAATTAATTTTTATTTTAGTATTCAAAATACTTCTTTCAAGTGCTCTTATTTGAATTAACTTCAAAACAAATGGGGGCTAATTTTAAATGATTTTATTTTTAAATAAGCTTGTTGTAAAATGATTTTGAAGTCAATAAAATATAACCTAACTTTGCCATTTATAATTTACTAAATGAATAAAATAGTTTTACCTTTGTTTTTTGTTTTTTTTTTGGTTTTAACCTCTTGTGTTTCAAAAAAAGAAATACTCTATTTAAATGATTTAAAAGCTAGTGATAGCGCTAATTTTCAATGGTCAGATGTTATTGTGCAACCGAATGATATTTTAAGTGTCAAAATTACCGCTGAGGATATGGAATTGGCAATACCGTATAATTTGTCTGCTGTAAATGGGGCGCAACAAAACATTCAAGGAGCGCAATTACTTTTACAAGGGTATTTGGTGTCTAATGAAGGCGAAATCAATATTCCGGTGTTAGGAACTATTCTGGTTAAAGGACTGACTTATACTCAAATTGAAGAGAAAATTCAAAAGGAGTTAACAGAGAAACAATTACTTAAAAATCCCGTAGTGGTTTGCCGTATTGTAAATGCTAAAGTCACCATCCTAGGAGAAGTACGAAGCCCTGGAACTTATACCTTTTATGAAAATAATTTAACAATCTTGCAAGCATTAGGATTGGCTGGCGACTTAAATATAACAGGGGTGCGTAAAAATATCAAAGTCGTTCGTATGGAAAATAATCAGCAATTGGTGGGTGAAATTGATTTAACCCAAAAAGATTGGATGAATTCTCCATTTTACTTTATCAAGCCGAATGATGTAATTGTAGTAGATCCGAATACTGCTAAAGTGAAATCTGCCGGTATCATTGGTAATGCAGGTACTTTACTAGGTACTATTTCTGTTATTTTATCTTCCTTTTTAATTATTAGAAGCCTTTAATTTATTCGCTTATGGATGCATCTACTGCGCATGAAAACGAACAAGAATCGTTTGATTTAAAACAAGAATTTTTTAAGTATTTACCTTTTTGGTACTGGTTTGTAATTGGAGTTGTTATTGCCATGATGGGGGTGAGTTTGTATTTGAGGTATCAAAGTAATGTGTATCAGTCCAAAACGATAATCAAATTATTAGATGATTCTAACTCCGATTTTAAGATGCCGACAAGTGGAGTCAATTTTTTCATGCGAAGTAAAATTAATATTGAAAATGAAAAAGAAATTATCAAATCCAATCGCTTAATAGGTCAGGTGGTTCATGAATTGCAGTTGTACAATCAATTTTTCTCAGAAGGTAAAATTCGTATTGCGGAGGAATATGGGAAAAATATACCTACCATTGAATGGATAGGTGACCAACAAAAGGTAGATGAGTTTTCGGGTGAATGGAATATAAACTATGATTCGAAAGGATATGTTTGGAATGAAGATGGGAAAAAACGTTCCTATGGCGTAGTATATGATGTGGATAATATAGCAATGAAAGTGAATGCACCTATTGTGCTTCACAAAAACAAAAGGACTTTACAAGTAAAGAAATCTTCGTTTGAAGATGCAGTAGCTCGTTTAAAAGCTAATATAGAAGTGAATTTAGTAGGGGAAGAAAGCGAACTTTTAGCAATTTCTACTAAAGGGCCACTTATTGAAAAAAATAATGCGATTCTCAATAAATTAAACGAGGTTTTTGATCGAGACGGTCGTGAAGATAAGCAACGAATTTTTAGAAAGACAATTGATTTTGTTAATTCTAGATTTGACTATTTATTCAAAGAATTGGATACGATAGAATTGAATAAAGCTAATTACAAGCGCAATCAGAAATTATCTTTTATTGAGGGTGATTCAGAAGTGTTGCTTACTACTAAAGCGCAAACTACAGCTGAATATGAGCGTGCTAAAACACAATCTTTGCTTAGTGATATTATTATTAAAGCCCTAAGAGAGGTTAAACCGAATGAGTTGCTTCCAGTTAATATTGGTTTAGATGAGATGAATGTTAATGAACTCATTAAACAGTACAATGAAATTGTGTTGCAAAGTCAAAAAATCATAAAGACAGCTGGTGAAAATCATCCTAAAGTGCAACAATTAATTGGTATGCAGATTAATTTGAAAGAGAATATTAAATATTCTTTAAAAGCTTACCAAAGTGTTTTGACTGCTAGAATTCAGGAAATAGATAGGGTGAAAGAACAACAAGAGTTTCAATATGGTGCTTTGCCTTATCAGGAAAAAATGATAAGATCGATTGAAAGACAACAAAAAATAAAAGAAACTTTATATTTATTGTTGTTGCAAAAAAGAGAAGAGGCAAGTATTAATTTAGCCATTGTTAATCCCTCTATAAAAATAGTCGATGAAGCTATAGCAGATAAAAACCCGCTTTCTCCCAAGCGCCGTGTTGCCTTTTTATTAGCATTCTCATTGGGTTTGTTAGTTCCTTTTGGAATTCTTTTTGTTTATTATTTATTTGATACTAAGATTCATACTAAAGAAATGATTCAACATGGACTCCCTACAGTTCCTATTGTAGCGGAAATCCCTTTTATCGAAGAAGCTAGTAAAATAGTACATAAAAATGAGCACACTGTTTTATCTGAATCGTTCCGAATATTAGTAGCAAATCTAGATTTTGTTTTACCTGTACAACTTACAAAATCTCCAATTATATATACCGCTTCTACCATCAAAGGAGAAGGGAAAACCTTTGTA
Organism: Flavobacterium sp. UBA6195; assembly: GCF_002422095.1. GTDB lineage: Bacteria > Bacteroidota > Bacteroidia > Flavobacteriales > Flavobacteriaceae > Flavobacterium. Next base: position 21,224 of record NZ_DITB01000015.1, on the reverse strand, counting down.
GCTACTAATTTAGCTTTGTCATTAGCTGCTTTAGGAAAAAAAGTGATTTTAGTGGGTACCGATTTACGTAATCCTCAATTGCATAAAGCACTGAATTCTAAAAAAGCTAAGCTAGGTTTAGTTGACTTATTAGTAAATTCTGAAATCGCTACCCATACTTGTATAGTTCAGGAAGTGATAAATGATATCTCTTTAGATGTAATTTATTCTGGTGTTATACCGCCTAATCCTACTGAAATTCTTTCAAATGCAAAATTAGGGCAGTTGTTAGAAGAATTAAGAGCAAAATACGATTATGTTTTAGTTGATACCGCTCCTACATTGTTGGTAGCAGATACTACTATTATAACGAAATATGCTGATATTGTATTGTATTTAATAAAAGCCAATTATACGGATAAACAATTGATGTCATACATCACTGATTTGAAGGACCAATCCAAAATTGCTAATCCTTTTATTGTATTTAATAATGTTGGTCAAAATGAAGGATATGGTAAGGGCTATGCATATTCGTATCAGTATAATTATGGCTATGGCTATGATGTTAATTCTAAGTATTTGTCGCGATTTGAAAAAATAAAGTCTTTTGTAAAGCAAATTGTTAAAAAGAGGTAATATCAAATATTTGATTCCCTTCTATTATCAATTCAAGTTCCTTTAAGTGACTTTTTTGGAGTGGTAACGGATTGTTTTTCATAAAATTGATGTTTTCAATTCTATGAGTATCTGTACCTACAAAATCATACATATTAGCTTCTAATAATTGGATACTCAATTTTTTTACATCGGATCCATAATATCCTAAAAGCGAAAGGCTGTTGATTTGAAAATATAAATCAAAGGTTTTTAATTGTTCGAAATTTTGTAAATTATATTTCCAATATAAATAACGTTCTGGATGGGCTAATATTAATTTGTAACCTTTAAGTTTTAGTTGAAAAAGCGACTCCATTATGCGGTCAGAAGGTGGGAAAAGCATTGAAAACTCTATTAAAATATGGTTTCCAGGAAGTTTTAAAATACTGTTTTGTTGGATTTCTTGTTCTAAATAACTTTCTGCTAAATATTCACTAGCAACTCCAATAATAAAATCAGTTGTTTTGCTATTTTTGTAAACGTTGTATGCTTCATTTATATCTAAAGCCGAATTATTCCAAAGTCCCGGATACGTATGAGGTGTAGCAATTGCTTTTGTAATTCCTAATTCTTGTAGTCCATTGCATAACGCTATTGTTTCCTCTAAAGATTTTGACCCGTCATCAATACCCCATAGTAAATGGTTATGTATATCAATACATCCATCTTTCCAAAGGTCTTTCCAAAAAACTTTTTTCTTAGGAATCCAAAACATTTATATATTTATTAAAATTAGTTATCAAAAATACATTTAATTCAGTATTTTTTATTCATTATCGAAATCTTTTTTTAAGTATGTAGCTTATTTGTGCAATACGTTTTTCGTATTCAAAGTAGTCTCTGTGAGTTATTTATTATTACAAAAATCTTATTAATGGTAAAAAAAATTTTTTCAATCGCACTTTTTTTATTTTGTACTTCTACTGTTTATTCTCAATTCAATTTGAATAATGTTTCTTTAGAATTGAATTATGGATACAATGGGGCTATCCAGCCTTATAACAAACAATTTAATTCTAACTTTTCTGGGTTTAATCATTTTGAAGTAGGGCTTCGCTATATGTTTACAGAATATGTAGGTACTAAATTAATTTTTAAATCAGATAAATTTGTGAATGATCCTGGAGGTGTAATTGGGATTCAATATAATTCAATAGGAGCATCATTTGTATATAATGCTGGAAAAAAAATAGGCTTAACTTATCTAACAAGAGATAATTTGGGTGTATTAATTCATTTTGATGGCTCTATTGGTTTTGCAAATTCATTACAACCTCAATTCGAATCAGAGAAAACAAATATTATTGGTTTAGGGATTACACCTCAGTATAGAATAAATAATAAAATTGCAATTGTTACAGATTTTACCTATAATATCAATTTAAAACAATTATATGGTTTTGATGGATATCCAATTCATAATTCTAAATTATCGGAGACAGGTTATTTTTATAATTTATCGATTGGTTTGATTTATTATATCGGGGAAAATAGATATCATTCCGATTGGTTTTAATTAGAAAGCTGTTTTGATGTAAATTTTAATTTGGGATGTTCACTTAATATCATTCATTAATTGTTTTTAATTTATTTAGGAATTATCCAAATTAAATTTTTACTTCGTTTTTTTATAAAGGATTTTAAGTGACCTATTTTTTTATCGCTAACAATAAAAAAAACATAAATTAAAAGTACACACGTAAATTAATTATTTCCCTATATTTACATATATAATTTATTAGAAAAAAAATAACTTTTGTTAACTTACAAGTGTAAATAGTTAAAAAATAGTGTAATACTAACACATGAAATTATTAAAGTAAATAATCATTGATACCAATACGGAAGTTGTAAAACAGCTTTTAAATTTTGCAGAAGAAAATCCTATACTTATTGCAATTTGTGCACAGGTGGAACACTTGAAAGATGCTATTGAGCTAATTAACGAATACCAACCCGATTTGGTTTTTTTAAACCCAACAGATGAAAATTTAAATTCCTTTTATTTACTGAAAGAAGTAGATAACCCACTTCCTGAATTTATTTGTATTTCAGATGATAAAAAGAAAGCTTATGATGCATTTCAATGCAATGCAATAGATTTTTTGCTAGACGATTTGCAACCGAATGCTCTAATGGTTTCCCTTTGTAAAGTAATACAATCTATAGAAATGGAAACGAACTTTCAAAATTTTAGTTCAAATCAAAAAAGAAATTTTCAATTTCAAAATACGAATAGTGGAATTTTAACCATTACGTCAACTGATAAAATTGATTTGATTAAAATTAATGATATTTTATATTGTAAAGCCGATGGAAAATACACGCAATTCATTTTAGAAAATAAAAAAGAAGTACTTTCCAGTAAAAATTTAGGAGTATACAAGATGCTTTACTACAGCATCATTTTTTTCGAATTCATCACTCTTATATCATAAACGTAAAAAAAATTGTAAAAATCACAAAAAAAGATGGGTTGTATTGTGAACTTTCTCATGGAGTATTAATACCAGTGGCTAAAAGAAGGCAAGAAGCATTTTTAAAGTATCTTAAATAATTTCATAATGAAACATATATAGCTAAATAATTACATTTGTAGGTATTCGCTTTACTTTTTTATTTGTAAAATAATTTTTCCTATCCAATAAAAATGTAAGGCGATAAAAGGCCATACAATTTCAAAGTGAATTTTTGTAGTCATATAGGCTAAATACACTAATAATAAGGCTAAAATTACTTTTCCAAATAAAACAATTCTATCTTTAATTCCTTTTTTAAGATACCAAGCAAAAACTAATAAAAGCGGGTTAAATAATAATATGTTATAATTCCATAATACTTCTTCATGTAAGGAATACAAACCAACTAAAGAAAAGAATACACCTAAAATTCCAGCTAAAACAAAGTAGCTAATTTGTATCCATTTTTTGTTTAAAAATACTAAAATTAACAAAATGGTAATCAATGAATAAATAGAATTAAGCCAATTAAAAGGTAATTCTGATGAGGTAACTTTAAGAAGGGTTGTGTTGTTTTTTTCAATCAGATTTCCATTAACTTTTGTCGTAGAAATAGCATCTTTAAATTCGTATGGAAGAAATAAGCGGGTAGCAGGTTCATCTACTTTTGTACCAAAAATCAATTGTATTCCTAATTTCATGTAAAAATCAGTCATATAAGGATATAATATTTCCCGATACGATTGGTTAGTTGTATTTGATTTTATGTATTCCTTTCCTAAAATGCCATTAATTTTGTCTACTACCATCGTAGTGCAGTTTCGGTCGATGAATTTATAGGTGTAATAACGTTCTTCACTATAAACCGAATGATTTAATTGTTGGAACAAACTATTGATTTGGATAGGGTTTAGTTGCAATTCTTGTTCAATTATTTCTCTGTTTTCAGCTTGGTAATTGTAATAAAAATCAATAAAACTACCATTGGTAACAAAATATTGTAAATCACCTTTTATAAACCTACCAATAAAATTAGGTGTACTAAAATCAAAAGCGCCATAATTGTAAACGACATCAATTGCGTTGATACTATCTTGAATTCGAATTCCAGTGTGACCATACATAGCATACGATTCAGGGCCTAGACCACAAGTTAAAATACTAACTTTTGCTTTTTCAGAAAGTGAAATGTTTTGGGAAAAAGCTATGGTGCTTAGTAGTATTGAAAGTGTTAAAAGTAGTTTTTTAGTCATACCGTATTTTGTTTCAAGTTTCAGGTTTCAAGTTTCAGGTTTCAGGTTTTTGGCACGCGGATGAAACGGGTTCGCCTAGGCGAATCGCTGGTTTTAGCGGATTTTTTCAACACATAGACACATTAGATTAGCTTTGTCTCTATTTTTAGGCGTTTCACTAGACATAACTCACATTAGATTTGTAATGTTTTTGTTTCAGGTTTCAGGTTTGTTTGCTATGACCCATTACCTATAACTAAATACTTATCACCTATTACTCATTACCTAAACAATTCCCAATCTACTTTTAAGGAAAATATGTTGGAATATAGAGCAGCACTTTGATCGCCTAAATCCGTTAAAGCATAATCAATTTGGATGCCTTTGTATTTGAACCCTAATCCGATATTGGGTTGGAAACTTAATTTTCTTGTATTGTCTATTTGCGTAATTTGTTGAAAATTTCCAACGCCAGCTCTAAGATAAACCAAATCAATGTAGCCAAATTCTAACCCTAAAGCTGGATCAATACTTACAGCATTAGTTGAGATTAAATCATTTGTTTTAGCAAATTGCATGTTTAAATTAGTTGCTGCTAACAAACTATAATCATAACGAATAATCCATTTTTTAGACATTCCTAATTGCGCTTTAGGTAATGTAATTTCGCTAGTTTCAGGTAATTCTTGATTTTCCCCTGGAATGGCATCGGCAATTTCTTGATATTTTTCTTCGTCAATAGTCCAAGTATTGTATGTAGTGGTGATGTCGCGAATCATCAAGCCAAATTTCCAATCTTCCTCGTCACTGATGTATTGGATTCCTAGGTCGAATCCAAATCCCCAAGAGTTGGCAAAATCCCCTATCATTCTTCGAATTAATTTGGCATTTACGCCATAATTTAAACCTTCAATGGGCAAGCTACGGGCATAGGAAACTGTAAAACCGTAGTCGGCCGTAGAGAATAACGAGATTCGGTTATAGTCGATATTCCCATCGCTATCAATTAATTGGGTAGTGTTTAGAATGTCGTCCACTCCAAATCGGATTAGCGAAATTCCTAAGGCACTTCGATCGTCTATGGGCATACCAAAACCGGCATAATCGTATTGTGCAATGTTTGCAAAATAATTGGCATGCATCAAAGCGAATTGTTTGTCTTCCAATTTCAACAAACCTGCAGGATTCCAATAGCCAGAATTCACATCCCCTGTATGTGAAACTACGGCATTTGACATTCCTAAAGCCGCAGCGTCTACTCCAATATTCATGAATTCGTTGGAATATTTTCGGACGGTTTGGCCATATGCCATCCAGCTAAAGCAAATTAGAAAATATAAAGTGGTCTTTTTCAATGCCAATTTTTTTTACAAAGATGAAATAAATTTCTCAAATAGTAAACTCTAAAAGTATTAACTTATTGTATTACCTTTGTTCTAAATTAAGAATAGGTATTCTTTATTATTTTTGAAAAATGGTATATTTGTTGTGATGGAAAATAAAAATCTTTATGTCATCGCTGGATGTAATGGTGCGGGTAAAACTACTGCGTCTTTTACCATATTACCAGAGATTTTAGATTGTAAAGAATTTGTTAACGCTGATGAAATTGCAAAAGGTTTGTCGCCATTTCAACCTGATAAGGTAGCTGTTGAAGCTGGTAGAATCATGATTAGTCGAATAAATAATTTATTAGAAGATGAATTAAGTTTTGCATTTGAAACTACTTTAGCAACTAAGAGTTATAAAAATAAAATTTTATTGGCAAGAAATAAAGGCTATACTGTTACTTTGCTCTTTTTTTGGTTGCAGACTATAGATTTGGCAAAAGAAAGAGTTGCTACGCGTGTTTTAGAAGGAGGACATAACATTCCAAAAGATGTTATTGAGAGAAGGTATATCAATGGGATTAAGAATTTATTTTCAATTTATATTCCACTTGTTGATGAGTTGATGATTTTTGATAATTCTCAAATGAAATCTGAATTAATAGCTTCAAAATCAACAATGTCTTCTCTTATCGTTTTAAACGAACAAAAGTTTAATTTTTTAAAAAGTTATTATGAAAAAAAATAAAAATATTTCGGAACAACAAGTTAAGATTTTGGCTGGTATGGACAAAGTTTATGAAAAATTAATCTTATTCAAGAAACAAATGAATAGTGATTTGGTTGTTTTAAAAGGAAAAAAAATTGTACACATAAAACCTGAATAATCCCTCTAAACTTTGAACATGCAAATTAAAAAACACATTCCAAACGCTATTACGCTTTTGAACTTGTCAACTGGTTTATTAGCTATTATTGCCATTTTTAGAGGTTATTTTGACGAAGCCTTTATTTTTGTTTGTTTGGGGATTTTTCTTGATTTTTGGGATGGATTTTTAGCGAGAAAATTCAATGTAGCTGGCCCTTTAGGTGTGCAGTTGGATTCTTTAGCCGATATGGTTACTTGTGGTGTAGTTCCAGGTTTGATGATGTTTCGTCTTTTTGAAGATATTCAGCAAACCCAACCCCAGTATATGTTAACAGAAGAGACGTTTTATATGGGATTTGTGCCGTATTTGGGTTTTTTAATCACCATTGCCTCATGTTATCGTTTGGCAAATTTTAATATCGATACCCGTCAAACGGATTCTTTTATTGGGCTACCAACGCCAGCAAATGCTTTAGTCATCATGAGCATTCCGATGATTCAATACGCAAATGATTTTGAAATGTTGACGGCTATTTTATACAATCCTTATGTTTTACTAGTAATTACATTAATTAGTGCTTATATTTTAAATGCCGAAATCCCCTTATTTTCTTTAAAAATTAAAGAATTTACTTGGTCAAAATATAAAATGCAAATCCTATTTTTAATTGGTTCTTTGGTGTCCTTTTTTATTCTAGGTTTTGTAGCTATTCCTTTGATTATCATTAGTTATGTGCTAGTTTCGGTAATCAGTAATAAAATGACGGCTAAGGCGTAATGGCGTCCAAAAGTTACAGAAGAAAACCTGTTTCTAAAAGAAAATCCAATGGCACGAATAAATGGATTTTCTATCTTATTTCTTTTATTTTGTTGCTCTTTGTTGCGATTGGAATTTATACCTTTCGCGATGGTTTCTTGTATTATTTAGGTTTTAAAACCGATAAAAATGTAGCTACACTTTCTAAAGAAGAACGAAAATTAGCCGATATCCGAATTTATGAAGTCTTACACAAACACGATGACAAAGCCATAGGTTTTGATGTCTCAGAATACCAGAGTGAAATTGATTGGGAACAAACTTATCATATAGATGAATCGTTTGAGTTGTCGTTTGTTTTTATTCGCGCTACCGCTGGAAAAAATAAAGTAGATAAACGATTCAAAGAAAATTGGAAAGCCTCTAAAGAACGCCAACTCATTCGTGGCGCTTATCATTATTATCGTCCTAATGAAAATTCTATTGAACAAGCTAATAACTTCATCAAAAATGTAAAACTAGAAAAAGGCGATTTGCCGCCTGTTTTAGATATAGAAAAATTATCTAAATCACAATCGATTGATAGTCTAAAAGTAGGATTACGTCGCTGGTTGAAAAAGGTAGAAAAGCATTATAAAGTCAAGCCCATCATCTATTCCGGAGAAAGTTATTACAATGATTTTTTAAAAAAAGAGTTTTCGGATTATCCGCTTTGGATTGCCAATTATAATTTTTGGCGCAATCATTTAGAAGACGATTGGATGTTTTGGCAATTTACTGAGAAAGCCCAAATTCAGGGAATTGAAGGTATGGTGGATGTGAATATTTTTAATGGCGATAAGAATAAGTTGTTGTTGAAGTGTATTCGATAAATTTAACCACTAAGGACACAAGGAAGACACAATGGGCACTAATTATTTAAACACATACACAAAGGTTTGTTTTGTGTTGATTGATTGTATGGCGTTGCGCTTGGTATGGTTCATATTGGATTATACGCCAAGTTTGTCATGCTGTTAAACATCTCTTTAATAACTAAGTGCGCAATAATAAATATTAAAACTTTGTGTGACTTTGTTTGTGCTAAACTTCGTGAAACTTTGCGCTACAAAAGAATTATTCTTTATTCAAATTCAATTCTCCTTTACCGTGAATGATAGTGGTTTTTGGTGCTTCAAAATCGATTTTAGTTCTTCTTAATTCGAAGTTTTGACCTAAATAAACACGTCTTACTACTTCATCTGACGCTAGTTCCTCAGGTTTTCCGGCTTTTAGGATACCTCCTTCAAACATTAAGTAGGTTTTGTCTGTAATCGCTAAGGTTTCTTGTACGTTATGGTCAGTAATTAAAATCCCGATGTTTTTGTTTTTTAATTGGGCAACAATTCTTTGAATGTCCTCAACTGCTACAGGGTCAACTCCTGCAAAAGGTTCGTCTAACAGAATGAATTTTGGATCGGTTGCTAAAGCACGTGCAATTTCTGTACGACGACGTTCTCCTCCTGAAAGTAAATCCCCACGATTGGTACGAATGTGTTCTAATGCGAATTCAGCAATTAACTCTTCCATTTTAGCTTCTTGTTCGGCTTTTGAAAGCGTTGTCAATTGCAAAACACTCAAAATATTATCTTCAATACTCAATTTTCTGAAAACAGAAGCTTCTTGTGCCAAATAGCCAATACCATTTTGAGCTCTTTTGTACATGGGATAATTGGTAATGTCCATATCATCTAAGTAGATATGGCCACTGTTTGGTTTTACTAAACCTACAATCATGTAAAACGAAGTGGTTTTTCCGGCGCCATTTGGTCCCAATAAACCCACGATTTCCCCTTGATTTACTTCAACGGAAATTCCTTTAACTACACTTCTTTTTTTATAGGTTTTAACTAAATTTTCTGCTCTTAATTTCATTATGATAATGTGTCAATTAGACAATGATGCGATATGCCAATTAGCCAATTCGGCAATGTGTCAATGTTTTAATATTTTGTAAAAATAAGAAATAATGTGTCAATTAGACAATTTGTCAATGTGCCAATTTAATGTTAATTATATAAAGCTCTATTAACTTATTCGCTCATTGTCTCATTGACATATTGACAAATTGCTAAACAGGCTCATTTTCTAAAGCTTCCCAAAATTCATAAGCTCTTCTTAAATGAGGAATTACGATAGTTCCGCCTACTAAAGTGGCAATTCCCATAGCTTCCATCATTTCTTCTTTGTTAACGCCGTTTTTGTAAGCCGTTTCTAAATGATATTTGATGCAATCATCACAACGTAATACCGCTGAAGCTACTAAACCTAGAAGTTCTTTTGTCTTAACATCTAAAGCGCCTTCCATGTAAGCGTTGGTGTCTACATTGAAAATTCTTTTGATGACTTTGTTATTGTCGGCTAATAATTTTTCGTTCATTTTTGAACGATAATCGTTGAACTCTTTTACTAAATTTGCCATTTTTTATGCTTTTAATTTTTCTTTTTCTTGACTTTTTATTACAAAAACACTAATCCAAATACTAGCTTCGTACAATATCATGATTGGTATTGCTACAATGATTTGACTGATTACGTCTGGTGGCGTAATAATCGCTGATAAAATCAACACAATAACCAACGTATATTTTCGGTATTTTCTTAAGAACTCAGGATTTACCAAACCTATTTTTGTTAAAAAGAAAATAATGATAGGCAACTCAAACAACAATCCACTAGCGATTGCTGATGTTTTCATTAAACTTATGTAAGAATCAATGTCAATAGAATTGTTAATTTCCGGACTCACTATGTAACTGGCAAAGAATTGTACGGATAAAGGTGCAATTAAATAGTAGCCAAACAAAACACCAATAAAGAAAAGAAGCGAAGAAACAATGATAAATGAAGCCGCATATTTCTTTTCTTTATCGTACAAAGCCGGGCTAATAAATTTCCAAATTTCCCATAAAATAAAAGGGAAGGCAAAAATAAATCCTACCGTAATCGAAGTCCACATGTGCATCGAAAATTGGCCTCCCATTTCTCTGTTTTGAATGGGAAGAATGATTTCGGTGATACACATCGTATCAGCCATATCAAATTGTTTTCCTAAATCGCAAAAGAATTGATACGTCACAAAATCCGGACTTTTTGGTCCAAAAATAATTTCATTGAAAATGAAATCACTAAAAAAGAAAGCTACGACTCCACAAACTAGAATGGCTGCCGAACTTCTTACTAATAACCAACGTAATTCTTCGAGATGATCTAAAAACGACATCTCTTTCATGTTTTTTTCTGCCATTATACGATTCCTTCTTTTAAAATATCGTGTAAGTGAAGTATTCCTTTGTATTCGTTGTCGTCAATTACGACCAGTTGTGTGATGGAATTGTTTTCCAAAATATCCAAGGCTTCCGAAACTAAAATGCTAGAATTGATGTTTTTTGGATTTTTCGTCATGATATCCTGAGCTGTTAAATCAGCAAATGTATCACGGTTGTTTAACATACGACGAATATCTCCATCGGTAACAATTCCAACTACTGAATTGTTTTCAATAACGGCTGTTACTCCCAAACGTTTTTCGGAAATCTCCATAATCACTTTTTTGATAGAAGCATCTGGAGTTACCATTGGTTTGTGCGTGGTGTCTAACATATCTTTCACGCGAAGTAATAATTTTTTCCCTAAAGCACCTCCTGGATGATACACAGCAAAATCTTCACTTTTAAAGTTGCGCATTTCCATTAAACACACCGCTAAAGCATCGCCAAGCACTAATTGAGCGGTAGTGCTATTCGTTGGTGCTAAGTTATTTGGACACGCTTCATTTTCCACATAAGCATGTAAAATGTAGTGCGATTCTTTTCCTAAGAACGAATTTTTATCTGCGGTCATTCCGATTAATGTATTGCCAAAACGTTTTAATAAAGGCGCTAATACTTTAATTTCAGGACTATTACCGCTTTTTGAAATACAAATGATAATATCTTCTGGTTGTACCATTCCCAAATCGCCATGAACAGCTTCTGCTGCATGTAAAAACATAGAAGGTGTTCCGGTCGAATTCAAAGTGGCTACAATCTTTTGAGCGATTAAAGCGCTTTTACCAATTCCAGTAACGACTAATCTGCCTTTGGTATTGAAAATCTCGGTAACACTTTTTGCGAAGTCTTCATCGAGATAATTTACTAAGTTTTCAATGCTTTTACTTTCTGAAAGCAGTGTTCTTTTTGCGGTTGCTAAAATCGTTTCTGTTGTGCTCAAAATAGAAATTTTAAAAAGTTTGTGTGTATTAAAGAAAATTGTATCTTTATGTTTGCAAATTTAGGTAAAATCATATTAATAGAGAATGAATCCAAACGAAATTGATTTACATAAAGAATTAAAGAAATATTTTGGTTTTAACCAATTCAAAGGACTTCAAGAGCAAGTAGTTAAAAGTATCATTACGGGGAATAATACCTTTGTGATTATGCCTACTGGTGGCGGAAAGTCACTTTGTTATCAGTTGCCGGCTTTAGTGTTGGATGGAACTGCTATAGTAGTTTCGCCGCTAATTGCTTTGATGAAAAACCAAGTAGATGCCATTCGAAGCTTGAGTTCTGAACCCGGAATTGCTCATGTTTTGAATTCTTCATTGAATAAAACCGAAGTTAATCAAGTAAAAAAAGATATCACTTCAGGTATCACAAAATTGTTATACGTTGCCCCAGAATCGTTAACAAAAGAGGAATATATTGAGTTTTTAAACAGTGTGAAATTATCTTTCGTGGCGATCGATGAAGCGCACTGTATTTCCGAATGGGGTCACGATTTCCGTCCTGAATATCGCAATTTGAGAAATATTGTACGTCAGTTAGGTGATGTGCCAATGATTGGATTAACAGCTACGGCAACTCCAAAAGTTCAAGAAGATATCTTGAAAAACTTGGATATGCCTGATGCCAATACCTTCAAAGCGTCGTTCAATCGTCCCAACTTATTTTACGAAGTACGTACTAAAACTAAAAATGTTGAATCGGATATCATTCGATTCATCAAACAACATAAAGGAAAATCAGGGGTTATTTACTGTTTGAGTCGTAAAAAAGTGGAAGAAATTGCCCAAGTTTTACAAGTGAATGGTATTAGCGCTGTTCCGTATCACGCAGGTTTGGATGCTAAAACACGTGCCAAACATCAAGATATGTTTTTGATGGAAGATGTGGAAGTGGTAGTGGCTACTATCGCTTTTGGTATGGGAATCGATAAACCTGACGTACGTTATGTAATTCATCATGATATTCCAAAATCTTTAGAAAGTTATTATCAAGAAACGGGTCGTGCCGGTCGTGATGGTGGTGAAGGTCACTGTTTAGCGTACTATTCGTATAAAGATATTGAAAAGTTAGAAAAATTCCTTTCAGGAAAACCCGTTGCGGAACAAGAAATCGGATTTGCTTTGTTACAAGAAGTGGTGGCTTATGCTGAAACTTCGATGTCGCGTCGTAAATTCTTGTTGCATTATTTTGGTGAAGAATTCGACGATGTCAACGGAGAAGGAGCGAATATGGATGATAATGTTCGTAATCCGAAGAAAAAAATTGAGGCTCAAGACCAAGTCGTTACTTTGTTAAAAGTGGTTCGCGATACCAAGCAATTATTCAAATCGAAAGAAGTGGTTTTAGCTTTAGTGGGTAAAATTAATGCTGTAATAAAAGCTCAAAAAATTGATGCTTTACCTTGTTTTGGAACTGGAAATGCGTTTGATGAGAAATATTGGATGGCGTTAATTCGACAAGTTTTAGTAGCTGGATTGCTTACGAAAGATATTGAAACGTATGGTGTTTTGAAAATGTCACCAAAAGGAGAAGCTTTTATTAGCAAACCAGAGTCCTTTTTAATGTCTGAAGATCATGAGTATAATGAAGAGGAAGATGAAGCAATTGTAACAGCAGCTAAATCTTCTGGAACTGCCGATGAAGCCCTTATGGTGATGTTGCGTGATTTGCGTAAGAAAGTATCTAAAAAGTTAGGCGTTCCTCCTTTTGTGGTGTTTCAAGATCCTTCTTTAGAAGATATGGCATTGAAATATCCTATATCTATAGATGAGTTAAGTAACGTTCATGGGGTAGGAGAAGGAAAGGCAAAAAAATATGGTAAGGAATTTGTCGATTTGATTGGTCGTTATGTGGAAGATAACGATATTATTCGTCCAGATGATTTAGTAGTGAAATCTACTGGGGCTAATTCTGGATTGAAGTTGTACATTATTCAAAACGTGGACCGAAAATTAGGATTAGATGACATCGCTAAGGCGAAAGGTTTAGATATGGATGGTTTGTTGAAAGAAATGGAACAAATTGTCTATTCGGGAACCAAATTGAATATCAAATATTGGATTGACGAAATTTTAGATGAAGACCAACAAGAAGAAATTCACGATTACTTCATGGAATCCGAATCAGATAAAATTGATTTGGCGTTAAAAGAATTCGACGGTGATTACGATACCGAAGAATTACGTTTGATGCGCATTAAATTCATTAGCGAAGTAGCGAATTAATTCTCGGTTTTAAAATATGGAACACAGATTGAAATAATTTGAGAAATTTTGAAAATAAATAGAAAACGCTGTCATGTGACAGCGTTTTTTTATGCTTTAAAGTCCCTAAAGATATAAATCCATATAATTCGTGATAGTTTGATGTTGACTAAAGTTAAACTTAAAATCACCACTCCAATTATTGGAATAATTCGTAAATCAAAAGTTTCTTCAAAAAATGGCATGCAAATAAAGTAGGTGATTAAGGCTTCTGCCACACCTAGTGCATAACTTACAAACATGGCTCCGAAGAAAAATCCGGGCTCTTTTTCGAATTTGGTACCGCAATTAGCGCAATTTTCATGCATTTTTGGAAAACTAAAACTGAAGTGTAGCAATCCTTTTTCAAAAATCTTTCCTTTCTTGCAATTGGGACATTTGTTTCCCAACATATTTAAAATGTTTGTAATCATGATTTAATTTGTAGTGTAAATTTCGCCTCGGTGTGGTTTTAGAATATCTCGAAATGTAATCATGTCTTTTTCTTCTACCACAATAAAAGCAATGGCATGCATTTCGTTGATGATTTCAAAACCTGTTTTTTCTAGTGTGATTTTTTCTTTTTCTAAGTATTCGTTCAGATGAATATCATGATGTTCTGCTGTTTTGGCTGCAGCTTCTCCTCTAAAATCCCAAATGAGTTTTATTTTTCGGTTCATGTTTTCGAATTAAAAATCAAAGGTAAGTTTTTAGTACATTTGAAAAAACTAAATAGATATGAAAGTTTTATTTGCCTTACTTTTTGTTGGAACTTTTTCGTTTTCTCAACAACTTACATTAGAACAAGCTAATCATTTGGCAAGTTTGCCTATAAAATGTTTGCAACAAGAATATCCTAATAAACTCAACCAACTTTTGCTAAACGAAACGGAGTTGCTATCTCCAAAAGTTTTGCATCCTGCGTTTTATGGTTGTTTTGATTGGCATTCTTCGGTGCATGGTCATTGGAGTTTGGTGTATTTGTTGACTCATTTTAAAGACATAAAAGATCGAGAGCAAATCATTGAAAAGTTACAAATCAATCTTTCTAAAGAAAATATTGCACAAGAAATAGTCTATTTTGAAAAAACGCATGAGAAATCGTTTGAACGCACGTATGGATGGAATTGGTTACTCAAATTACAACATGAATTAGAAATTTCAAAAGAACCTTTTGCCAAAGAATTGGCTGATAATTTACGTCCTTTAACCGATTTAATTGTCAAACGTTATATCGAGTTTTTACCTAAATTATTATATCCCATTCGTGTGGGAACGCATTCTAATACGGCTTACGGCTTAACGAATGCTTGGGATTATGCGGTTTATTCTGGAAATATTGAATTGCAGAAAAGTATTCAGGAACATGCTAAACGATTGTTTTTAAAAGATGAAAATTGTCCGTTTTATTGGGAGCCAAGTGGTACGGATTTCTTATCACCTTGTATGGAAGAAGTCGCGATTATGCAGTGTATTTTGTCTCAAAATGAATTTCTCCCTTGGTTGCAAAAGTTTGCTCCCCAATTATTTTCCAAAAAATGGCAATGGGAAGTCGCACGCGTATCCGATAGAACCGATGGTCATTTGGTTCATTTAGACGGCTTGAATTTCAGCCGCGCTTGGAATATGTACTTTTTAATTCGTCAGTATCCTAAACAATTTTCGCATTTGAAACCTTTGGCCGATAAACATTTGTCTTTTTCATTACCTTCTATTGTAGATGGTAATTATGAAGGCGAACATTGGTTGGCTTCTTTTGCGTTGCGTGCATTTGAAGAAAAATCGAAAATCAAATAGTATATTTGCCGAAATTTTAAGATTATGCCACGCGAATTTCAATTTCAAGTTTCACCCGAAGTAGCTGCCAACGAAAGTTTGTTAGCCCAACATGTAGCGAAGTTATTTCAGGTTAGCCCAAAAGAAATTCAAAAAGTGGTGGTTATAAAACGTTCTATTGATGCGCGTCAGAAAGCCATTAAAATGAACATTAAAGCGAATGTATTTTTGGTTGGAGAAGAATATAAAGCGCAAAAAATAGAATTACCTGATTATCCCAATGTTGCCAACAAACAAGAAGTAATTGTAGTAGGAGCAGGTCCGGCCGGATTATTTGCAGCTTTGCAATTAATTGAATTAGGTTTAAAACCTATCGTTTTAGAACGCGGAAAAGATGTTCGTGGTCGTCGTCGCGATTTAAAAGCGATTAATCGTGATGGTATCGTAAACGAAGATTCCAATTATTGTTTTGGAGAAGGCGGTGCCGGAACGTATTCGGATGGGAAATTATATACGCGTTCTAAAAAACGTGGTGATGTGGATCGAATTTTGGAACTTTTTGTTGGTTTTGGAGCTACGCCAGATATTATGGTAGATGCCCATCCACACATAGGAACCAATAAATTACCCCAAATTATTCAAGATATTCGGGAAAAAATTATCGAATGTGGCGGACAAGTATTGTTTGAAACGCGTGTGACCGATTTTGTTATCAAAAACAATGAAATGCAAGGTGTTGTGGTTCAAAATGGTGATGTGATTACGGCTAACAAAGTGATTTTAGCTACCGGACATTCCGCTCGTGATATTTTTGAATTATTGCATAAAAAAGGCGTTTATATCGAGGCGAAACCTTTCGCATTAGGTGTTCGTGCAGAGCATCCACAAGAATTAATTGATCAAATTCAATATTCGTGTGATTTTAGAGGCGATTATTTACCTCCAGCACCTTATTCGATTGTGAAACAGGTGAATGGTCGTGGTATGTACTCGTTTTGTATGTGTCCCGGAGGTGTGATTGCGCCTTGTGCTACGGCTCCAGGCGAAGTGGTTACCAATGGTTGGTCGCCTTCAAAGCGTGATCAAGCGACAGCGAATTCTGGAATTGTTGTAGAATTAAAGTTGGAAGATTTCAAACCTTATGAAAAGTTTGGACCTTTAGCGGGAATGGAATTTCAAAAAGCTATCGAACAAAAAGCATGGCATTTGGCGGGAGAAACTCAAAAAGTTCCTGTGCAACGAATGGTTGATTTTACCCAAAATAAAGTTTCAAAGGATATTCCAAAAACATCATACGTTCCTGGAACTACTTCTGTGGAATTAGGACAAGTTTTTCCTGGATTTTTAACCCAAATCATGCGAGAAGGTTTTGTGCAATTCGGAAAGTCAATGCGAGGTTACATGACCAATGAAGCTATTTTACATGCGCCAGAAAGTAGAACTTCATCTCCAGTTAGAATTCCAAGAGATAATTTTTCATTAGAGCACGTTCAAATCAAAGGTTTATATCCGTGTGGTGAAGGAGCAGGTTATGCAGGTGGAATTATTTCTGCAGCGATTGACGGTGAAAAATGTGCGTTGAAAATCGCGGAGAGTTTATCAAAATAAAAAAATCACAGCTCTCACTGTGATTTTAATTTTTGGGATAAAAAGGGGGATTATATTTTTTTAACGTTTACGGCATTCATGCCTTTAGCGCCTTTTTCTAAATCGTAAGTTACCAAGTTTCCTTCTTTAATTTTGTCAATTAAACCACTGATGTGAACAAAGTATTTTTCTCCAGTTTCTACTTCTTTAATGAAACCAAAGCCTTTTGACTCGTTAAAGAAATCGATAGTTCCTCTTCTCTCTACAGGAACTTCATCTGCTTCTGATCTTCTTGAAACACCAATTTCAATGCTTTCTATATCTATCTCGATTCTTTTTGAAGGGTCTGGAGGTGTACTAGTTAAGTGCCCGTTTTCATCTACATAAACATATAAATCTTCTCCTGATAATTTTGGATTGGCTTTACGAGCTTCTTTTTTTTCTTGTTTTTCTTTTCTTTTTTGTGCTCTTAGTTTTTCTTGTTCTCTTTTGTTGAAAGTTTCTTGCGGTCTTGCCATTAAATTCAATAATTTTAATTAGTATTTTTTAAAAGTAAACGGATAAAAACACACAAGCGAAATAAACAAGAAATTTATAAAGTACTTTTATTCAAAGTATTGCGAGAAGAAATTCATATCATTACTAATGTGGCAAAGGTAGTGAAAAAAACGTTCACTTCACGAAAACATATCATTTTTAAGTTTGAGTGCTTTTTGGAATTCACTTATTCAACACACGTTAAACTTATCACAAACTCAAAAACTAGCTTTCAATCCTTTCTTTTTTCGTATTTTTGACAAGCATTATAAAACCTTATGATAGAAGAACAAGTAATATTAGTCAACGAACAAGATGAGCCGATTGGACTCATGAATAAAATGGAAGCGCATGAAAAAGCCGTTTTGCACAGAGCTTTCTCGGTATTCATTTTGAATGATAAAAACGAAGTGATGTTGCAACAACGCGCCCATCACAAATACCATTCACCGCTTTTGTGGACGAATACTTGCTGCAGTCATCAACGTGCCGGTGAAACCAATATTGAAGCTGGAAAACGACGCTTGTTTGAAGAAATGGGTTTTCAAACCGAATTGAAAGAACTATTTCACTTTATTTACAAAGCACCTTTCGATAACGGTTTAACCGAACATGAATTGGATCACGTGATGATTGGTTATTATAACGAAGCACCAATTATTAATCTAGACGAAGTGGAGAGTTGGAAATGGTTGACCATTGAAGCTATTAAAGATGATATGATTGAAAATCCTGATGCTTATACCGTTTGGTTTAAAATCATTTTTGATGAGTTTTATCATTATCTAGAAGATCATAAATTGTAAATTTTATTTAAGGAACACAGATTGAAGAAATTGTATAAATTTTAAAAATCTTATTTCTCAACATTTTTATAAAAACAACATTCTGAATTCAAATTTCTAAATTCTAAATTACCATGAGAGTAACTGTTTCGAGAAAAGCCCATTTTAATGCCGCGCATCGTTTGTATCGCAAGGATTGGACTATGGAAAAAAATCAGGAAGTGTTTGGAAAATGTAATAATCCAAACTTTCATGGTCATAATTACGAATTGATTGTTTCGGTAACGGGTGTAGTGGATAAGGAAACAGGTTATGTTATTGACACTAAAATCTTATCCGATTTAATCAAAGAACATATTGAAGAAGCTTTTGATCATAAAAATTTAAACGAAGATGTTCCTGAATTTAAAGATTTGAATCCAACTGCGGAACATATTGCTTACATTATTTGGCATAAACTTCGTGTTTTGATTGATGCTAATAAAGAGTTGGAAATTACATTATACGAAACTCCGAGAAACTTTGTAACTTATAAAGGTTTGTAATATGGGAATTCAAATTGGGGATAAATTACCAAGTTTTAAAGCAACTAAACAAGATGGAACTGCTTTTGATAGTCAGGAAGTGAATCATAAACCCGTTGTGATTTATTTTTACCCTAAAGATTTCACACCAGGTTGTACTACGCAAGCTTGCAGTTTTAGAGATGCCTATCAAGATTTTCAAGATTTAGGTGCTGAAGTGATTGGTATTAGTGGAGATTCAGCTAGTTCGCATCAGAATTTCCAACAGAAATATAAATTGCCTTTTATTTTACTTTCGGATGCTGATAGAAAATTACGTCGTTTGTTTGGTGTTCCAAACGCGCTTTTCGGATTGTTGCCAGGACGCGTAACTTATGTTTTTGATGCCAAAGGCTATTGTATTTATATTTTTGATAGCATCAGTGCTAAAAATCATATTACAAAGGCTTTAGACGCTATCAAAAAGTCAAAATAAAATATTTTTTTACAAAGTAAGACTTCCAATTTCTGTAATTCGTTAGAATTTTTCGCATCTTTGTACTTCACTATTTGACTATGAAGTTTTATCCTTTAACGTTTACACCTATACTTAAAGACCGCATCTGGGGCGGAACCAAGTTGAAAACTTATCTCAACAAACCAATAGTTTCTGAAACTACAGGCGAGAGTTGGGAAATTTCAACCGTTCCAGGCGACATTAGTGTGGTTAGTAATGGCGTTTTAAAAGGAAAAAACATCAATGAAATTATCGATTTGTATCCGGAAGAAATTTTAGGAAAATCGGTCATTAGTCGTTTTGGAAAACAATTTCCTTTACTTTTTAAATTCATTGATGCGAAGGAGGATTTATCCATTCAATTACATCCCAATGATACTTTAGCTAAAGAACGTCACAATTCTTTTGGGAAAACCGAAATGTGGTATGTAATGCAAGCAGATGAATCGGCACGTTTGGTGGTTGGATTTAAAAAGGATTCTAATCAACAAGAATATTTAGTGCATTTAGAAAATAAAAATTTGATTGATTTACTGAATGAATATCCCGTTTCAAAAGGAGATGTCTTCTTTTTAGAAACCGGAACCATTCATGCTATTGGAGCAGGAGTAGTGGTAGCAGAAATTCAGCAGACGAGTGATGTTACGTATCGCATTTACGATTGGGATCGAGTAGATGCTAATGGAAATGGAAGAGAATTGCATACAGATTTAGCTTTAGAAGCAATTAATTACAATGCCACTCATTCTAAAATTGAATATAAGGAAGAAGCCAATCAAAGTACTTCAGTAGTAGATTGTCCTTATTTTGTAACTAATATTGTTTCTCTACAAGAGACTTTTATTTGGAAAAGAAAGAAACAGGCTTTCACCGTTTTCATGTGTACTAATGGCCAATTTGAAATGATTGTTAATGGAGAAATCTTGCGTTACCGAATAGGCGACACCATTTTGATTCCGGCTTACATTGAAAACTTAACTATTAAAGGAAAGGCTACTTTGCTAGAAATTTCGATATAATGTATTGAGAACAAAATATATTATGTAATTTTGCTTCAAATTTTAAATTTATACAAAATGGCAAGCGTTAAAAACTTGAAAAAAGAAATCAACTACGTTTTAGGGGATATTGTAAACATCGTTTACATTTGGGAAATGTCTACAGCAGGAAAACCAACTGAAGCATCTGATAAATTAGTTGATGAAATCTACGAAACTTTTGATACTTTAATGACAAGAGCGAATCAAAAAGACGTTGAGAACAAAAAAGCGCATTTTAAACAAATTCGTAAGGATTACGAAGCGGCTGCAAATCAATTTGTTGCGAAAATAAACGAATTAAACTAAAAAATTGCGATAAAAAAGTGCCAATTTTTTTTGGAAATTTAAATTTCAGAACTATATTTGCACCGCAATAGAGTTGCCGGTGTAGCTCAGCTGGCTAGAGCAGCTGATTTGTAATCAGCAGGTCGTGGGTTCGAGTCCCTCCATCGGCTCTAAAGTAGAAACCATCACAGCAATGTGGTGGTTTTTTTGTTATGTAGTGTTTTGTCTTTGAGTTTTATTTTTTTTATTACTTATCATGCGAAAAAATTCGCGTGGTAGCTTAGGAAAATTTGTTTAAGATAAAAATATGTAATAAGACAAAAAAAGCGGTCAATTATGCACTGCCCCCAAAAAGTTAGAC
>NZ_DITB01000110.1 GCF_002422095.1 Flavobacterium sp. UBA6195 | reverse complement strand
TAGGCTCAATATGAATTAATACATGGCCTAATTCAAGAAGTTCTTTTCGTAAAGTATCTTTTAAAAGATGGGCAATGTCATGTCCTTCTTTAACCGATTTATTACCATCTACCATAACATGTAAATCTACATGAAATTTCATTCCAGCTTTTCTTATAAAACACTTTTCAATGTATATAACACCTTTTACTGTTTGAGAGATTCTTTTTATTTCAGCCTCCAAGTCATGATATAAATGTTCGTCCATAATTTCACCCAAAGCCGGACGAAATATTTTATAACAATTGTATAAGATAAAGCCAGATGCTAATAAAGCTGCCCAATCATCAGCTGATTCATATCCTTTTCCAAAAAATAGCGCAATTGAAATCCCAATAAATGCGGCAACTGAGGTTATTGCATCGCTTCTATGGTGCCAAGCATCAGCTTTAAGAGCACTACTATTAGTTTCAATACTTCGTTTCATTACTATTTGAAATGAAATTTCTTTCCAGAGAATAATAGCACCTAAAACAAATAGCGTAAAAGGTTTAGGAAGTTCATGAGGATTTTGAATATTTTGAAAACTTTCGTAAGCAATAATGGTGGCAGAAGTAATTAAAAATCCAACAACTAGAAAGGTAACTAAAGGTTCTGCTCTACCGTGACCGTAAGGATGATTTTCATCTGCGGGTTTGTTCGAATATTTTATGCCAAAAAGTACTAAAAAAGAAGCAAAAACATCTGCCGTTGATTCAATAGCATCGGCAATCAGAGCATAAGAATTTCCAAAATATCCTGTAATACCTTTTATTAAGGCTAATAATGTATTTCCAATGATACTAAAATATGTTGCTTTAATTGCTTTTTCTGTGTTTGGCATGCTAAATTTCGTTTGCGATATACCCTACTCCCCTAATGGTTTTAATTAATTCTTGATCTTTTGATAGGTTTAGTTTTTTACGAATAGCATTCATGAACACATCGATAACTCCTGTATCATATTCAAAATGAATGTCCCAAACGTCTTCAATAATATTGGTTCTTGTACAAACCTGACCTTTATTTTTAATTAAATATTCGAGTAACTCAAATTCTCTTTGTGTCAAAGATACTTCTTTATTATCAACAAAAACCTGAAATTTTGATTTGTCTAAGGTAATATTTCCAAGCTTTAAAATTTTAACTTCATCTTTTGTGCGAAAATGAATTTTTATACGCTCTAATAATTCTTCAAATGAAAACGGTTTCTTAATGTAATCATTCGCTCCTGCTTTTAATCCTTCAATCGTTTCTTGAACTGTATCTTTGGCGGTTAAGAAAATAATAGGCAAATTACTTTTTTGTAATCGAATATTTTTACAAACATCAATTCCTTGCATTTTGGGTAACATCCAATCTAATAAAACTAAATCTATTGGAAATTCAATTGCTTTTCTCAATCCTTCTTCACCATCTGAAGCAGATGAAATGGTATATCCTTCTTCTTCTAAACCTTGTTTTAAGAAGTCAACAATACCTTTTTCGTCTTCCACTATTAGAATGTGCATAATTAAATTAGATTATTGTTCCACAAATTTAATTCCAAAAGTGATAATATTAGCATTTAAACCATCATTTCTATCATAATGATTGAATCTAAAATCTATACTTTTTAATCCAAATTTCCAAATTTTCGCATTAGTTAGAATATCGGTATACCCAATCCCAAAACCATATTGATTTGCACTAAAACTAGATAAATCATAATCAGAAGTATAAAACTTTTCAGTTGATAAATGAGTTTCATAAGGTGCAAAATATTTAGATTGATTTTGTACATAATATCGATACATTGGAAATACAGTAAATTTATCTGATAATTTAATAGGTAACTCTAAACTAGCAGTATGAGATGTGATTCCCCAATCGTCCCAATAATATCTATAATATGTTCTCAATGAAAACCTTTCATTTAAATAATAATTTAATCTACCTCCAAATGGTAATTTAAAGCGAGTTCCTGGTAAACGTTCTATATCATCGGCTAACTGATAAACCCCTTTATTTTGAGATGATTCATATACTGGAATATATTGAGCCTGACCAATATAATAATTAGCTTTATCAGCAAAATAAACTCTATGATAAGGTGTTGATAGCATACCTTCTTGCTGCAAAAGATCAAAAAATATTGAAAATTGCATTTTTTTTGTAGCAACTTGGGAAAAACCAAATGAAGCAGCATATGAATTTCTATTCGTTGTTTTCCACTGTTCAAATGAAGAAGGTAAATAACTATTGGAAGTTAATCCATTTTGGTCTATTATGTCAACACCTTGAAAATAACCTTGGTTTTGAAAATTATTACCATAAACACCATATTCGTGTAATTCTGTCGGATATATTGGTCTCCATTGATCTAAATAAACATTTCCTTTGATGCTAACTTCAGAGTTTTTATTATTAAATAATTTACTTATTCCACCACCAAAACCAAATGAAGTATAGTCATATTCATTTGAAAATGAAACATCTGCATTCCAGATTAGATTCCTGTCATCTGAACTGTGACTATAATTTATTACAGCAGTTCCCAATACATCTTGAGCCGATGCACCAGATGAAGCTTGCCAAGGAGTACCATAAGGGCCTGTATTAGCTCTATCATCATCATCATCATCATCTCCAGAAGCTCCTGTAGCATTAAATGGATTTATATTACTAGAGGATGCTGATGTGTAAGCTGATAATCCCATATCAACAGTTAAAACATCATCATCATTTAAAGGTATAGCAACGACAATATTTGATGCTAAATCGGTTAACTTTTCTGAACCCATACCACCAGATACAGAAGAGTGAACACCATCTTGCTTATAGTAACTTAGTAGGAAATCAACTTCAATTGTTTCTAAAACACGTTTTTTATAAGTAATTTTTGTTGAATCTGCTACTTGTGAAAAAGCATAATTGCTAATTAAGACAAGTAATAAAATAATTTTATTTTTCATTATTAGTTATATTAATTACATCCACAACCTCCACCTGTCTTTCCTCCATTAGCTCCAGAAGCAGCTTCTCTATATACTTGAAAAGTTGTTTCATATCGCTCAGAAGCTCTTGCTGACAATTTCATATCAGGGTCATTAATATATTGTTTATCATATTCTTTAACAGAATTGCAAGAAGATACTCCTATAAAAATTAAAAAAACGATTATAAATTTTTTCATATTATTGATATTTTTTGATGTCTATATTTTTTGATACGTGAATTCCTCCTTTGTCATCCACTATAATACATTCTATTCCTTTTAATTGATTTACTAAATCGATACCTACTTCTACTCCCAAAACAAATATTCCTGTAGCAAGTGCATCAGCAATTTCTGTTTGCTTAGCAAAGACAGATACACTTATAATACCTGTTGCAGGATATCCCGTTCTTGGATCTATAATGTGTGAATATCGTTTCCCATTAAAAGATACATATTTTTCATAACTTCCTGAAGTTTCAACTGCACTATCATCGAGTGGAAAAGTGGCAAATACTTTATTTTTATTCATTGGGTTAACAATACCTACTGTCCATGAGCTTCCGTCCAATTGTTTTCCCCAAGTATTAATATCTCCAGAAACATTAACTAATCCAGATTGGCAACCTTTTTCTTGAAGTAGATATTTAATTTTATCAGCAATATATCCTTGACCAATTCCTCCAAGTCCCAATTTCATCCCCTTATTTTTTAAAAAAATTGTTTGCTCATTAGGGGCCAAAATTATATTTTGATAGCCTACTTTTTCAACTGATTTCTTAATTGCTTCTTCAGATGGCATTTCTTTCATACTGCCATCAAATTTCCATATTTTATCCATTGAGGCATAACTAATATCAAATGCTCCAGAAGTTAATTTAGAAATCTTAACGGCTCTTTCAACTAATTCAAATACTTCTATATCTACTTTAACAGGTGATATTCCTGCATTTTGATTGACTTTAGAAATTTGAGATGATGGTATCCAATCTGAAATTAAATTTTCAATTCTTTTTACTTCAGAAATAGCTAAATTGTTAAAATAATTACCTTCAATTGAATCTTTAGCGATAACTGTAATTTCGAATGGACTTCCCAACAAACTTTGCTTTTTCTTAAAAAGTTGTTGGCTGTATAGTTGTGATGAAATAACTACAAGTAATATGAAAAAACTATTTCTCATTATTTGTCAAAAGCATGAATCATTTTAATATACTCTTCAGGGGATACGTTTTTGAATCCCATTTTTCCTAATAATTTTCCATTTTTGTCAAGAATAACAACTAAAGGAAAACTCCCTTCTTGATTAAATTTATCAGCTAACATTCTGTTGTGCTCTGTTTGCTCTTTTGATAAAGTATTTGCTTTTTTTCGAGGAAAATCAGCTCTTACAATTATCCATTCTTTAGAAGCTTCTTTTTGAAAAACTTCAGATTGCCAAATATTTTTATCTAATTTGATACATGGTGCACACCAATCAGAACCAGAAAAAACTATAATAATATTTTTACCTTCCTCCGAAGCTATTTGTTTGGCTTCTTCAAAATTATATTTCCAATCTTGTGAAAAACTAAAGGCTGAAAACAACAATAGGATACTTAAAAATAATTTTTTCATTTTTTTTTATTTTTTAATTTCTATACAAATAAACTCCAATAGATTTAAATAATTGTTTTCTAATGATTACATTAAGTAAAAATTAAGTTTATTTCAATTTACCATTTAAATATAAATAATCAGCAGTCTGATACCAGGAAATCGTTTCTTCCAAAACTTTTTTATTAACAGGAAGTGGCGATAATTTATTTGATCCTTTGTCCCATTTATAATAATGTCCCGATTTCTTATTGGATAATATCATAACCTTATCTTCTTTTTTTAGTGCTAATTTTAGATATGTTCCAATTAATGCTCTTTGTTCATAATTTTTAGACAAAACATTTTTTCCAAAAAAGTTTGAAGTGTAGCTCCAATTTAAAGCTCCAAATAAAGTTGGAAAAATATC
>NZ_DITB01000128.1 GCF_002422095.1 Flavobacterium sp. UBA6195 | reverse complement strand
ACATAACCCGTACCCTGATCAATAATTGAAGAAATTTTGTAAGCAGGGCCAGAATAAACTCTCGAATCATAATGATTAGAAAAATCGGGAGTATTAAAATCGTAAGATGCAAAATTCCTAACATCAGAAGTACCTAAAATATAAGTTCCCAAATTAGAAGCACTCGTTTTTAAGGTTACTGTTTCAAACTGAGTAAATGCTGTTATCGTCATAGCACCATCAGCATCTATCGAAACTCTGGCATCATTTGCTCTCCATGACTCATTATTAAAATTTGCTTGAAATGCAGGCGTATTAGTTTGTATATCCTCTTGACAAGAAGAAAACAGCATTGATAAAGCTAGAAAAGAAATAAATTTTCTCATTTTTTTAAATTGAAATTTGTAAAGTGGAAACAAAAATAACTTTTTTATTGAAACAAATACGCTTTATAATAAAAAATATTTTACACCAATTTACACAATTGTATTACAAAATTTTATATATTTGCACCCTTAAATAACCGAGGTCGAGAACCTCAAATTAATCACAAGATTATGTCAGTAAAAATTAGATTACAAAGACACGGAAAAAAAGGGAAACCTTTTTATTGGGTTGTTGCAGCAGATGCAAGATCAAAAAGAGATGGTAAATTCTTAGAAAAATTAGGAACTTACAATCCAAACACTAACCCTGCAACTATCGATTTAAACATCGAAAAAGCTGCACAATGGTTACACAATGGTGCTCAGCCAACTGACACCGCAAGAGCAATTTTATCTTATACAGGTGCTTTATTAAAACACCACTTAGATGGAGGAGTTCGTAAAGGTGCTTTAACTCAAGAACAAGCTGATGCAAAATTAGCTGCTTGGTTAGAAGAAAAAGCTGGTAAAGTTGAAGCTAAGAAATCAGGTTTATCAAAAGCTGAAGCTGATGCTAAAGCTAAAGCATTAAAAGCTGAACAAGAAGCAAACGCAAAACGTATTGCTGCACAAGCTGAGGCTGCAAAAGCTGCTGAAGCTACAGAAGAAGTTGCTGAAGAAGTAGTTGAAGCTGCTGCTGAAGAAGCTCCTGCTGTTGAAGAAAACAACGAAGAAACTCAAGCATAATTTTACAGCGATTCCATGCGTAAAGAAGATTGTTTCTATTTAGGTAAAATCGCGAAAAAATTTAGTTTCAAAGGGGAAGTATTGGCGTATTTAGACACCGACGAACCCGAATTGTATCAAAATTTGGAATCAGTTTTTGTTGAAATCAACAAAAGTCTGGTTCCATTTTTTATTGAAAGCAGTTCGCTTCACAAAGAAAAATTCTTACGCATTCGATTTGAAGACATTCAAACCGAAGATGAAGCTGACGAAATCATGGGAAGCGAAATTTATCTTCCACTTTCTATGTTACCTAAATTAGAGGGCACTCAGTTTTATTACCATGAAGTAATTGGATTTAATGTAATTGATACCCGTTTAGGAAATATTGGAAAAATTGCCGCTATTAATGACAGTGGTGCTCAACCTCTTTTTGAAATCGATAAAAACGGAACTGAAATTTTAATTCCGCTTATTGATGATTTCATTATTGCACTTGACAGAGCAAATAAAACCATTACTTTAGAAACTCCTGAAGGTTTGGTTGACCTTTATTTACAGTAGTTGACAGTCGCAGTCACAGTTTACAGTTTTTTAAATTGTTTAAATTCAATCCTTAATCATTTTGTTTAAATTCAAAAAATTTTACGTAAATCAAGAGCGTTGTGCTATGAAAATTGGCACTGATGGTGTTTTGCTTGGCGCTTGGACACCATTAATCAACAATCCGTACAATGTTTTGGATATTGGTGCAGGAACTGGAATTTTATCTTTAATGCTAGCCCAAAGAAGCAATGCCGAACAAATTGATGCGATTGAAATTGACGAAGATGCTTACGAACAATGTGTTGAGAATTTTGAAGCTTCACCTTGGGGTGATAAATTATTTTGTTTTCATGCGGGTTTGGATGAATTTGTGGACGAACCTGAAGATGAATACGATTTGATTATTTCCAATCCGCCTTTTTATACCGATGATTATAAATCAGATAATGTTTCGAGAGATTTAGCCCGTTTTGAAGATGCTTTGCCTTTTGAAGAATTAATTGAAGCGGCTGCTTTATTACTTTCGGATAATGGAATTTTCTCTGTAATTATTCCATATAAAGAAGAAGAACGTTTTGTTGCTATGTGTAAAGAATTGGATTTATTTCCATTAAAAATTACTCGTGTAAAAGGCACGCCAACATCGGAAATCAAAAGAAGTTTATTAGCTTTTTGTCGAATGGAACAAACTCCGTTAATTGATGAGTTAGTCATTGAAATTTCCAGACATAATTATACTCCTGAATACATCGAATTAACGAAAGAGTTCTATTTGAAGATGTAGCCCTAGCCCAGATGGCAGCGGCATCTCCCGATAGCTATCGGGAATAAAGCGGACAGCTGGAAAAAGCTTCTTAAAAAATTATAACACTTGTTCGTTGATTTGTTAAAAATCTTTACTTACTTTTGTGACTTTCAAATCAAAAACTATGAGACCAGACTTATTTCAATCTCCAGATTATTATTTATTAGACGAATTATTATCTGACGAACATAAAATGGTGCGTGATGCTGCACGTGCTTGGGTAAAAAAAGAAGTTTCTCCAATTATTGAAGAATACGCACAAAGAGCAGAATTCCCAAAACAAATTGTAAAAGGTTTAGGAGAAATTGGTGGATTTGGTCCGTATATTCCAGTAGAATATGGTGGTGCTGGATTAGATCAAATTTCTTATGGATTAATCATGCAAGAAATTGAAAGAGGAGATTCGGGTGTACGTTCGACTTCTTCTGTTCAGTCTTCATTAGTGATGTATCCAATTTGGAAATACGGAAACGAAGAACAAAGAATGAAATATTTACCAAAATTAGCCACTGGAGAATTCATTGGTTGTTTTGGTTTAACAGAGCCAGATTACGGTTCAAATCCAGGTGGAATGGTAACTAATTTTAAAGATATGGGCGATCATTATCTTTTAAATGGTGCTAAAATGTGGATTTCGAATGCGCCTTTTGCTGACATTGCAATAGTTTGGGCTAAAAACGAAGAAGGAAGAATTCACGGTTTAATCGTAGAAAGAGGAATGGAAGGTTTTTCAACTCCTGAAACCCACAATAAATGGTCGTTAAGAGCTTCAGCCACTGGAGAGCTTATTTTTGACAATGTAAAAGTTCCAAAAGAAAACTTATTACCAAACAAATCTGGATTAGGAGCACCACTAGGATGTTTAGATTCGGCACGTTATGGAATTGCTTGGGGAGCGATTGGAGCAGCAATGGATTGTTATGATACAGCTTTGAGATATTCAAAAGAAAGAATTCAGTTTGACAAACCAATTGGAGCAACTCAATTACAACAAAAGAAATTAGCTGAAATGATTACTGAAATCACAAAAGCACAATTGTTAACTTGGAGATTGGGTGTTTTAAGAAACGAAGAAAAAGCTACTTCAGCTCAAATTTCGATGGCAAAAAGAAACAATGTTGATATGGCGTTAACAATTGCTCGTGATGCACGTCAAATGTTAGGCGGAATGGGAATTACAGGTGAATATTCTATCATGAGACACATGATGAACTTAGAATCTGTAGTGACTTATGAAGGAACGCACGACATTCACTTGTTAATTACAGGTATGGATGTAACTGGTTTCCCTGCTTTCAAGTAATTAAACAATAGATAAAATTGATACAAAATGCTTCTCTTTTTAGGGAAGCATTTTTACATTTGCAGTGTACAGATTCAAAACCAAAAGAAGTTAGAATTTCGTATATAGAAATAAAAAATGCCCTATGAATATTCAAACCATAAACCAATCGATTGAAAATCAGAAAGAACAATTATTAAATCATTCGTTATACAATAAAGTAAAAACGATTGACGATTTACATTGTTTCTTAGAAAACCACATTTATGCGGTTTGGGATTTTATGTCGTTATTAAAAGCTTTGCAAAACAAATTAACTTGTACTACAACGCCTTGGTTACCCATAGGAAATCCAGAGATTCGTTATTTAATTAACGAGATAGTTGTAGCAGAAGAAACCGATTTAACTATTGTTGGAACGCGTCAAAGTCATTTTGAAATGTATTTGGATGCTATGACACAATGTGGTGCTTCGACAACTCAAATTAATGCATTTTTGAAAAATGTGGAAGAAACGAAAAATATTTTTGTATCCATAAAACAAAGTGATTTACATCCGAATGTGAAAGCGTTTTTAGATTTTACATTTAGAGTAATTGAACAAGGAAAACCACATGAAATTGCGGCTGCTTTTACTTTTGGAAGAGAAGATTTAATTCCGAATATGTTTACCGAAATCTTGAGAAACTTTCAGCAAAACTTCCCAGAAACCGATTTATCAAAACTCATTTATTATTTCGAAAGACATATTGAATTAGACGCCGATGAGCACGGACCAATGGCAATGCAAATGATTACTGAACTTTGTGGTGATTCAGAACAAAAATGGAATGAAGTTCAAAAAGTTTCGATTACAGCTTTAGAAAAAAGAATCGGACTTTGGAATGCAATTGAAGAGCAAATGGAACATAAACATGAATTAGTATAAAATGAAAAGCGAGAATTTCTTCTCGCTTTTTTTATTGTTCTGGTGCTATTTCAATTTCCAATCCTTCTAAATCTTCTGTGATTGGAATTTGGCAACCTAATCGTGAATTATCCTTTACGTGATAGGCTTCCCAAAGCATGGCTTCCTCATCTGGATTGCGTTCTAAAGAAACTACATCATTTAAAATATAACACTGACAAGAGGCGCACATAGCCATTCCTCCACAAACACCAACGGTTCCCTCTTCGGCTAATTCATAAGAACGAATTAACTCCATGATGTTCATGTTCATGTCGGTTGGCGCTAACACTTCGTGTTTAACTCCGTTTCTATCGGTTATGAAAATGGTTACGTCTTGTGGCATTATTTGTTTTTTTTCTTTAATTGTTCAATATCAAGTAAATCTTTCAATCTTCCTGTTGCCATTTTGTTTTTCATCAAATCTTCAAAATCGATATAAGGAACTTTAAAGTTTTCTAGATTTAGAAATAAACGATTTTTGAAAGCTTCATTAAAATTTAAACCACTTACTTTCGTTAATATTTCAATTTTTCTGGGTTCTACTCCAATGCTCCAAACATCAAATTTATCACTTTCAAAATCTTCAATTGAAAAAATAGGAGCTCCAAAATCTTTATAAACCAATTGTAATTTGTTGTAATTTTCAACTGTTTGATTAATCCACAAATCCATATCACCCGTACTTCTGCCATAGCCATGCAAAATAACAGCATATCCTCCAACCAATAAATAATCAACACCATGTTTATCTAAAAGTTGTAAAAATTCTAAAAAATCAATATTGAATAAGTTCGGCATGTTTTCTTGAAGAAAATACGGTTCTATCTACTTTCTTATCAGGAGTTGTATCAAAAATAGAATTTATAATATCACAAGCATAATTTAAACGTTCAAGAGGTGTTTTGTCTTTATAAAAAGTCACATGATCATCTGCTTCTTCAAAAGATGATTTACTTACAACGCTCCTGTCCATTCTTATACTTTCCATATTACAAATATAAAAATTTAATCAATCGATTTTACAACTGCTTTTTCAGCTTCTTTTCTGGTACCATCAAAACCATCTACTCCAGAAACAGTAGTATATTTCAATACGTAACGTTTTCCTGGATTGATTCTATTATATACACTTTGACACATTAAAGTGGCTTCGTGGAATCCACATAAAATCAACTTTAATTTTCCTGGATATATGTTAACGTCGCCGATAGCGTAAATTCCGTCGATATTGGTTTGATAATCTAAAGCGTTATTTACTTTGATAGCGTTCTTTTCGATTTCTAATCCCCAGTTGGCAATTGGTCCTAATTTTGGCGTTAATCCAAAAAGCGGAATAAAATAATCACATTCTGCTTTCATTCTGGCTCCATTAACTTCAATATCAACTGCTGTTATTCTCTCACTACCATTAAACCCAACAACTTCAGCTGGTGTAACTAATTTAATTTTTCCAACGTTCTTTAATTCTTGTACTTTTTCAACCGAATCTAAAGCACCACGAAATTCGTTTCTTCTGTGAACTAAAGTCACTGAATTTGCAACATTCGACAAGAAAATGCTCCAATCTAAAGCCGAGTCACCTCCACCAGCGATTACGATATTTTTTCCACGATATTTTTCTGGATCTTTAACGAAGTAATCCACTCCACGGTCTTCTTTTTCGTAGAATTCGATATCTTTTAAAATAGGCTTTCTTGGTTCGAAAGTTCCTAATCCACCTGCAATAGCTACTGCTTTTGCATGATGTTGTGTTCCTTCATTAGTGGTTACAATAAAAGTTCCGTCTTCTAATTTTTCAATAGTTTCAGCGGTTTCACCTAATGTAAATCCAGGTTGAAACTGTTTGATTTGTTCCATTAAATTCGTAACCAAATCACCTGCTAAAACTGAAGGATAACCTGGAATATCGAAGATTGGTTTTTTTGGATATAATTCTGCTAATTGCCCGCCAGGTTGTGGCAAAGCATCAATAATATGACATTTAAGTTGTAAAAGTCCGGCTTCGAAAACGGCAAAAAGTCCCGTAGGACCAGCACCGATTATAAGAATATCTGTTTGAATCATTTTTTTAATTTTGAAAGTAGCAAAGTAACAAACTAGTACAATGTAGAAATATGATTTATGTCATACTATTGCTTTACTAGGCAATATTTTCTACCGTTTCAATTTGAGGGACGTATTTTTTAATCGTGGTTTCTACACCAGCTTTCATGGTGCTGATACTTAAACTACAATTGGTACACGCTCCTTCTAAACGAACTTTAACATGTTTGTCTTCAATAATTTCTACTAATGAGATGTTGCCACCATCCGAATTCAAAAACGGACGAATTTCGTCTAGTGCTTTTTCAACATTCTCTTTTATTTCTAATGTAGTCATATTATTTTCCTTTAACAGCAGAACAACCTGCCATTGTTGTTATTTTGATAGCTTCAGTTGGCGGTAATGTTTCGTTACGATTTACCGTTTCTTGCACTACATTTCTTGTAATATTTTCGAATACACCCTCTAAAACTGAAGCCGTTTGCAATGCTGCTGGGCGACCGTAATCTCCTGCTTCACGAATACTTTGTACTAATGGCACTTCACCTAACAAAGGCACTTGTAAATCTTCTGCTAAGTTTTTAGCTCCTTCTTTCCCAAAGATATAATATTTATTTTCAGGAAGTTCTTCTGGAGTGAAATACGCCATATTTTCGATAATTCCTAAAACAGGAACATTAATCGATTCTGACAGGAACATTGAAACTCCTTTTTTTGCATCGGCCAAAGCCACAGCTTGTGGTGTACTTACTACAACCGCTCCAGTAATCGGCAACGATTGCATAATTGACAAATGAATATCACCTGTTCCTGGTGGTAAATCGATTAGCATGAAATCTAATTCGCCCCAGTTGGCATCAAAAATCATTTGGTTTAATGCTTTGGCAGCCATAGGACCTCTCCAAATCACCGCTTGGTCTGGTTTTGTGAAAAATCCGATAGACAAAATCTCAACTCCGTAACTTGCAACGGGTTGCATTTTTGATTTTCCATCCACCTCAACTGAAATAGGTTTTGAGTTTTCAACATCAAACATAATTGGCATTGAAGGTCCGTAGATATCAGCATCTAAAACTCCAACTTTGAATCCCATTTTAGCTAAAGTTACCGCAAGATTTGCAGTAATCGTAGATTTTCCCACACCACCTTTTCCTGAAGCAACTGCGATAATATTTGAAATCCCAGGAATTTGTTTTCCACGAATTAAATTTGGATTTTCTGGTTTTTCTGGCGCTTCAACTTTGATGTTTACTTTTACTTTGGCTTTTTCGTAAACTTTTTCGTGAATTACTTTTATGATATCAACTTCTGCACGTTTTTTAATATGCAAAGCTGGTGTTGATAAAAGTAAATCCACCACAACCTCATCGCCAAAAGTAATTACATTTTGAACTGCTCCACTTTCTACCATGTTTTTACCTTCACCTGCAACGGAAATAGTTTCTAATGCAGCTAAAATTTCTTTTCTATCTAATTTCATTTTTTAAGATTTTAATAAATCAGTTTTAAACAGTATAACTTACGTTTTTATTCAGACTGATTTTAGATTGCAAAGATAGTAAGAACTTTAGGAGTTTAAAACTTAAAAAGTTTAAAGTTTTTATAATTTGATAGTTAGAATCTATGATTAAATAAAAAAAGCAACCCTTCATAAAAAGATTGCTTTCTTAAACTAATTGAAAAAAAATTATTAATACTGTAAGAATAAATTGAAATTGATATCAACATTGTCATTAACTACCACCATGCCTAATAATTTTTTAGGAGATTTCAATTTAAAATCCTTGATGTTTAACTTCAATTGTCCTTTTACATTATTTGTGTTTGAATTGAAAATTACTGGAACCAAATATTCTCTTTCAACACCAGCGATTTTTACGTTTAATTTTGCGGTTATGTTTTCTTTAATAGTATTGATTTCTTTAACATTGATTACAATATGAGGATAATCCTCTGCTTTAAGTATTGCTTTGAAATCTTTAGTTATCATTTTGTGAGCGCAATCAAAACCTGTACTTCTTATGAAAAGTTTTGCACCTTCTAACACTATTTTGTTATTGTTTCTAGCTATTGAAACCTGCAAATCATTCTCAATAAAATCTGGATTATATTTACATTCAAAGCTATTGACATTTGATTTCCCTTTAATTGTCACTTCACTTTTATTCGTGATTTTAACTTTAGTTACGTTTTTAGAAAAACCAAAACTCAAAAGAATAACAACTGTTATAATACCTATTGTTTTCATAACCTTAAAGTAAAAGCGAAAAGCTGGTTTACTTTTCGCTTTTAAATTTACTATTATTTTCTTAGAAACTAATCACTGCCTCAGCAACGAATCCATTAAATTTACCTCCATCTAAAATATTTCCTGTTGTAAAACCATCATATTTTTGAGTTACATATTCAACTTTTGCTAAGATGTTTTTAGTCATAAACCAACCACCACCAATATTGAATCTTGTAATATCTACATCAACACCTGATACATCTTCAGCAGATACTGAGTTATAACGACCACCGAAGTAGAAGTTTTCAGATTTACCAAATCTGTATAGTAATTCAGCTCCTAATTGTGTAGCACTTCTTCTGTCTGTTTCAGCTAAATTTTTACCGTTAGTTAATTCTAACATTCCAAAGAATTCTAATCCTTTATATTTAACAAATGGGTTAAACATAATAGCCGTTAATTTGTTATTAAAATTTGGATTATAACGTCCTGTTGTAAAAGCATTTGCTCCTGTTGTTGCAGCTCCATTTGTTAAAGGTGGCGCCATTACAAAGTAATATCTTGCTCCAGCTCTATCTCCAGCATATAAATAAGTTCTAGTTGCCCAAGCTGTATTATATAACGATCCTGTAAATCTAACTCTTAAATCAGAATTTATTTGTTTGTCATAACCTAATTTAGCAACAATTGAAGGACTTGGATTTCCATTCACCACATCATCTTTTACATCTTGATTTAATTTAGTATTTGTAGCTCCTAACATTGCTAAAAAACCACCTTTTCTGTAATAAACTTCCGCCCCAACTTCAGTTGTAAATGAATCCATTAAATAATTCCCAACGAATGGA
This sequence comes from Flavobacterium sp. UBA6195, assembly GCF_002422095.1. Taxonomy (GTDB): domain Bacteria; phylum Bacteroidota; class Bacteroidia; order Flavobacteriales; family Flavobacteriaceae; genus Flavobacterium. The sequence goes on along the minus strand of NZ_DITB01000128.1, from coordinate 42,004 downwards.
TTATATAAGGCCTGCGCGTTATCTGAACGTCTAAAATGCGCATCACCATAATTAATCTCCATATGTCCAAACATAATCGTTACATTTTTCATTAAATCAGATGCTAATCCTTCTTTTATGAAATCTAAATTATCAATTTGGAAATATCCTCCTTTTACATAAGGTTCTGGGTGATGACGAGATGACAAATAAGTTCTTAAGTGCATTCTAAGTCCTTTTGCTAAAGCAACGTCTAAATCTAAGTTAGCAGTAGCTAAGTTGAAATTGTTTGTAATTGGCACTAATGCAGGAGCTCCTGTAGCATTTTCATGATCAATTGCTTGATATTGTAATGTTGAAGCACCACCAACTCTCACTTTTATTCCATCAAAAGTGGAAACAGTATCTTTTGGACTTTCAAAAACATTGATTCCCCTTTTATCAGGTTGTCTGTAATTATCCAAATCTCTATTCTGAGCCTGTATTCCTGTACTTAAGCCTAAGGCTGCAACGACTAACGAAAATTTAATAAATGTTTTCATGATTTTCAAATTTAAATATGTTTGTTTAGTTATAAGTTACTTTAAAATCAACGGTTACGTCTTTACCCGTTTTAATTGTTCCCATTAAAGCTGTTGGTGGTTTTACACTGTAAGTTGTCATGTCAATTTTTGTTTTTCCAGAAACTATTGCTTTTTTACCTACAATTTTAACTGCGAAAGTTTGATTGATTTTTTTGGTTACTCCTGAAATGGTTAAATCTCCTTGAGTTTCTACAGTAAAACTTCCAGCTGACGCTTCGGTAATTTTTGATACATTAGTTACTTTAAAATTAATTGTTTTATGAGTTTTACTATTTAAGGCCTTGTAAGTGTTATTATCCATTCCGCTTTTACCACTTTTTAATTGCTCTACTTCTACTGCAAAATCAAGGTTTTTGATTGATTTTAAATCTCCAGCCTCAATTGCCATTGTAGCTTTTCCACTCATCGCTTTAGCGTCGATTTCCCAATCGTGAAGATTTGAAGTTCCTAGAACTTTTAATTTACTTTCTGCTAAAACCACCTTAGAATCTTGTGCAACTAAAGTGCTAAAATTACAAACTACTATTAAGAGTGTTAGTAATGTTCCAAACTGTGTTTTTAATTTGCTCATAATACCTAAAATTTATTGAATACTATTTGTTCTAATTTTATAGTACAAATTTCAGGCGAAAAAAAAATGTATTACATGACATTTGTCACGTTTGTTACAGAAAGATTGAAGTAAATTATTGGAAATTGTAACTTAATCGTTTGCGTAAAAAGAATAAAGATTATTAAAAATTAGGCTCCCAAAAATGTTTTTCAAAATCAATAATTTGATTTTCCACCACTTTTATTCCTTCATTCTCTAAAAGTTGCTGCATCAGATTTGTGCCTTCAAAATGATGTTTTCCAGAAAGCATTCCAATTCTATTTACAACGCGATGCGCTGGGACATCTTCTAAATTGTGAGAAGCATTCATAGCCCAACCCACCATTCGAGCAGAACGTGCTGCACCAATAGCCTTTGCAATGGCGCCATAGGAGGTTACTTTACCTTCGGGAATTTGGCGAACGATTTCGTAAACGCGTTCAAAAAAGTTATCGCTATTTGATTTTAATTTGCTCAAGAATTAAAAAACATTTTATACAAGGAAGAAATAGCAACAACACCAGTTAAGATGGCTATTAAAAAATTTATATTTTGAACAATGAAAGTTAGTTTGTGTTCAATTTTTTTGAAAAAACGAGCATAAAGATAGAACACGAAATAAGTTCCAGAAGCGGCTGAAAAAGAAAACAATAAGATGGAAACAATATCGTATTGAAATAATTCTTTTGAAGCCATCATCAAAGAAGTTAAAGCGTACCAAGGAATGGCAAACATATTAAAAGAAGACAATGCCATTCCGTAAAAGAAACGATTTCTTTTCTTGTCAATTTTCACTTCAATTTCTTTTTTCTTTTTGGCATTAAATCCCATTATGGCAAAAGCAATGGTTAACGCAATGAAAATAAAAGTTCCAATTTTTTTCAATCCTTCACTAAAAACAGGATTAGCATCTAAAAATTTAGCAAAATAAGTTCCTAAAAAGCTTTGAATAAAAACTACTACTACAGCCCCGAAAGCAAAATTTAAGGCTTGTTTTTGACTTTCTTTGATGCTGATTTTAGCAATCGTCATATTCAACATACCCGGAATAATGATACCGCCTATGGAAATTATCAAACCTAGAAAAATGGCTAAAACAAACGTCATAAATTGATTTTTATCAAAAGTAAGGAAGAATATTGAAATGAATGTAACAAAGATTACTTAATTCGGAACTTAATATAAGTAATAGGTTTGTTAACTTCTAAATATTGACTTTCGTAAAATGTTTGAATTCCAATTACTTCTGCTGGCGCTCCTTCGTTTTTATAAATATTATGATTAGCATAAATTACTTCATGACCTAAACCATGTAACAATCCTAACGTGTAACCGTGCATGAATTCTGAATCTGTTTTTAAATGCATCAATCCGCTTGGTTTTAGGATTTTTTTATAGCGTTCTAAAAACTCGGCATTCGTCATTCTGTGCTTCGTTCTTTTGTATTTGATTTGTGGATCTGGGAAAGTAATCCAAATTTCAGACACTTCATTTTCAGCGAAAATATGATTGATTAACTCGATTTGCGTTCTTACAAAAGCTACGTTATTCATACCCGATTCTACCGCAGTTTTTGCACCACGCCAAAATCTTGCTCCTTTGATATCAATTCCAATGAAGTTTTTTTCAGGAAATCTTTCGGCTAAACCAACAGAATATTCGCCTTTCCCACAACCTAATTCTAATACAATTGGATTATCATTTTTAAAGAATTCACTATTCCATTTACCTCTTAACGGAAATTCATTCCCAACAACTTCTTCTCTTGTTGGTTGAAAAACATTAGTAAACGTTTCGTTTTCTTTAAATCGCTTTAATTTATTTTTACTTCCCACTTCTAATTTATTTTGGGCAAAATTAATCAAATAATTAGCAACACAAATAAACTTTTAATAATGTTTCAATAACCTTAACATTAGATAGGTTATCGTTTTTTGCATAAAACTTTTATTTTGAAATCGCAATTAATAAAAAGTTGCGCAAGCAACACCGACGAAAAAAAAGCGATTCAATATGTGACCGCTAAAAAATATAATCCACACATATGAAAAAACGTAAAGTTGAAGTGGTTGTTATTTCCGATGTTCATCTTGGAACGTATGGTTGCCATGCGAAAGAATTATTGGATTATTTATCTTCGATAAAACCTAAAATTTTAGTTCTAAATGGCGATATTATTGATATTTGGCAATTTAGAAAATCCTATTTCCCATCGAAACACTTAGAAGTAATTAAGAAGATTATTTCGATGAGTACCAAAGGTACAAAAGTGTATTATATCACCGGTAATCACGATGAATTTCTTAGGAAATTTACCGATTTACACATGGGAAACATCAGTTTAATTGATAAACTCGTGTTAGAATTAGATCACAAAAGAGCTTGGATTTTTCACGGAGACGTTTTTGACGCTTCGATTACCCAAGCCAAATGGCTAGCAAAATTAGGCGGTTGGGGTTACGACATATTGATTCTAATCAATAGATTTATCAATTGGGTTTTAGCCCGATTTAACAAAGAACCGTATTCGCTTTCTAAGAAAATTAAAAACAATGTAAAATCTGCTGTTAAATTTATCACTAACTTTGAAAATGTTTGTGTGGAATTGGCGATAGAAAACGACTACGATTATGTAATTTGCGGACATATTCACGAACCTAAAATTGAGTTCATGGAAAATGAAAAAGGAGAAGTTTTCTATTTGAATTCAGGCGATTGGATAGAAAATTTAACCGCACTAGAATACAACAACAAAAAGTGGAAATTATACCAACACGATAGAAATTTTAGTTCGGAGGAAAATGAGTATAATTTTGAAGATGAAAATAAATTAGCCGAACAATTTATTGCGGTTTTGAAAAAGTAATGAAGAAAAAAATACTTATTGCGCCACTCAATTGGGGTTTAGGACATGCCACAAGATGTATTCCTATTATAAAAGCATTGGAAGAAAATGGTTTTGAACCCATTATTGCTTCTGACGGAGTAGCTTTAGCTTTGTTGAAAAAAGAATTCCCAAATCTTTTGAGTATTGAATTGCCTGCCTACAACATTCAATATGCAGAAAAAGGCAAAAACTTTAAGTGGAAATTAGCGCTTCAAATGCCAAAAATGATGTTGGCCATCAAAAAAGAGAAATCAAAAATCAATAAGATTATCGAAAACTATGAAATTGATGGTGTTATTAGCGATAATAGATTGGGCGTTTATTCTTCAAAAGTGCCTTCGGTTTTCATTACACATCAATTGAATGTACTTTCTGGAAAAACTTCTTGGCTGACTACCAAATTGCATTCACGTTACATTTCTAAATTTGATGCTTGTTGGGTTCCCGATGTTGCTGGAGTGGAAAATTTATCAGGTAAATTAGGGCATCCTGAAAAAATAGTTGAGAAAATCAATTACATCGGTCCGTTAAGTCGCATTGAAAAAAAATCATTACCAATTAAATACGACATAATGGTTTTATTATCAGGACCAGAACCACAACGCACTTTATTGGAAAAAAAACTTATCAAAGAATTAGAAAATAGTTCGAAGGAAATTCTTTTTGTAAAAGGAATTGTGGAATCACAACAACAAATTGAAAAAGTAAATTCGATTACCTATTACAATTTCATGAATTCGGAACAGTTAAGTACTGCTTTTAACGAAAGTGAATTTGTGGTTTGTCGTTCGGGTTATACTACGGTTATGGATTTAGCAAAATTGGAGAAAAAAGTGTTTTTTATTCCTACGCCTGGTCAATACGAACAAGAATATTTGGCTAAAAAGTTTAAATCGGAAATTGTGGCTCCAAGTTGCAAGCAAGAAAAATTCAAAGCTTCCAAATTAGAAAAAATTCACTTTTATAAAGGATTTAAGGATTTTTCTGCAAACCCGAATTGGAATGAACTATTTAGTCTTTTCCAAAGTAAATGAAAATTCTGAACCAACACCAATTTGACTTTCCACATAGATTTTTTCATCGTGTCCTTCAATGATATGCTTCACAATGGCTAATCCTAATCCAGAACCTCCTTCGCTTCTTGCACCACTTTTATCTACTCGGTAAAAACGTTCGAATAAACGTGGAATGTTTTGTTTGGCAATTCCTTCACCGTTATCGGTAATTCTTACGATGACTTTATTTTTGGTTAAATCTTCGATTCCAACTTCAGTAGTTCCGCCTTTTTTACCGTATTTAATGGAATTTACAACCAAGTTCGTTACTACTTGTTGGATTTTTTCTTGGTCGGCCATTACCCAAATAGGTTTAGCGTATTTCATATCAAAAGTCAAGGTAATGTTTTTGTTAGCTGCTTTCATTTCGAACAAATCAAACACGTTTTGAATTACCTCAACAATATTAAAACGAGTTACATCTAGATTAATTTCACCAACTTCTAATTTGGTAATCATATCCAAATCTTTCACGATGTAAATCAAGCGTTCTACCCCTTTTTCAGCACGTTCTAAATATTTTTTACGAATGTTTTTATCCTCCATCGCGCCATCAAGAAGTGTAAGCAAATAACCTTGAATCGTAAAAAGAGGCGTTTTTAATTCGTGAGAAACGTTCCCTAAAAATTCTTTTCGGTATTCTTCTCTAATTTTTAAGGTTTCGATTTCTAATTTTTTATCTCGGGCAAACTTTTTTACTTCTCTAGTTAAAGTAGCCATATCAGTAGTTACTGGTTGGCTTATATAGGAAGTAGTTTCTAATAAAGAAACATCATCATATATTTTTTTTACTCTTTTGTAAATAAAATGCTCTACTCTAAATTGAATTAAAAAGAATGTAGCCGCATAAAAAATTAGCGAAAAACCTAAAACAACCAGTAAATTTAATGACTGAACAAAATAATGATATAAAAAAATAGTCGCTAAAAAGAACAAGGTTACATATAACGATGACTTTAAAGCGAACTTATAAGATTTTTTAAATTTTAATTGCATTAAAATTCGATTTTATAGCCAACTCCTTTAATGGTTTTAAAGAAGCTATCTCCAATTTTTTCTCTTAATTTTCTGATGTGAACATCGATGGTTCTTCCACCCACTACTACTTCGTTACCCCAAACTTTGTCTAAAATTTCTTCACGAGTAAACACTTTTCCAGGTTTTGTAGCTAGTAAATAGAACAATTCAAATTCTTTACGAGGCAAGATGATTTCTTCGCCATCTTTAATGATTTTGTATTCTTCTCTGTTAATTTCGATATTTCCTACCGTTAAAGTTGTCGTTGAAGAAACACCTTCTACTCCTTTTAATCTTCTTAATAATGCTTGTACTTTACTAACCAAAACTTTTGGCTTGATGGGTTTTGCAATGTAATCGTCAGCTCCTGCATCAAAACCTGCTACTTGTGAATAATCTTCGGAACGAGCAGTTAAAAAAGTAATAATCGTATCTTGAAGTTCTGGAATTTTTCTAATATTTTCACAAGCTTCCATTCCGTCCATTTCGGGCATCATAACATCCATAATAATTAATTGTGGATGCTCTTTTTTTGCTTTCGCGATAGCTTCTTTTCCGTTTGAAGCCGTTATAATTTGATAGCCTTCTTGAGAAAGATTATATCCTACAATTTCTAGGATATCTTGCTCATCATCAACCAATAAGATCTTAATGTCTTTTTTCTTCATTACAAAAATTGTTATGTTTTGGTTTGTAAAGGTAAAGATAAAATAAAATGTTCAAAGGAGTTTACAATTATTTAATCTATTAACAATTCGATAACGCATTGGCAACTAATTCATAACAGGCAAGTAACTTTACTATAACACTTCCGCAGTTCCTTTGCACAAAATTAATAACACAACATGAAACTACGTTTTTTATTATTGTCATTATTCTTTGCAGCTACAATGTTTGCACAAAATGGAACTGTAACCGGAACTATTTTAGACAAAGAATTTAACAACGAACCTTTACCTTTTGCTAATATAGTAATTAAAGGTACAAAACAAGGAACTTCTACAGATGAAAATGGTAAATATTCCATTTCTTTAAAACCAGGAAATTACACTTTAGTAATTGGATATTTAGGATATGAAACCAAAGAAATTCCATTTACAATTAAAGCAAATGAGAAAAAAGTAATCAATCACACTTTAGAAGCTAGTGGAGTTCAATTAGCTGATGTTGAAATTGTACAGACTGTTTCTAAAGAAAAAGAAAGTGCTTTGCTTCAAGAACAATTAAAAGCTGTTGAAATTAAACAGAGTATTGGAGCACAAGAAATGTCTAGAAAAGGAATTAGCAATGTTGAAACAGGTTTAACTAAAGTAACTGGAATCACCAAAGTAGAATCAAGAGGTCTTTTTATTAGAGGTTTAGAAGATCGTTACAATAATTTATTGATTAACAACTTAGCTGTTCCTTCAAACAGTCCATTTAAAAAGATTATTCCTTTAGATTTATTCCCTACTGATATTGTAGGTTACATGGATATCTTTAAAACATTTAATCCAAATGTTTATGGAGATTTTGCTGGAGCAACTATCGATATCAACACAACACAACCAACAGAAAGCTTCACTAAAATTAGTTATGGTGTTGGATATGTTTCTAACAACAATATGCGTGATTTCTTAATTTCGCCTGATGCAGACAACACTAAAAGTTTCTTTGGTTTTGGGGGACAAGAAAGAGAATTGCCTTCTGGTTTTGGATCTACTCCAAACGGACAAATTGACAATAACTTTGAATCTACTTGGAATGTAAAGAAAATTGGAGCGCCTCTTAATACAAGTTTTGGAGTTACACATGCTAACAAATTTGATGTAGGAAACAAGCCATACAAAATGTATTATTTTATTTCTGCAAATTTTGATAATAAATATCAGTTTAGAGAAGGAATTCAAAGAACATTCCAAACAGGACAAGGTATTTACGATAATAATTTTAGAACATCGCAATACAAATTTGGAACTCAAGCATCTGCTTTATTTTCATTGAACTTTAAATCAGACAGATTAAAGATAACTACGAATTCTTTATTCATAAAAGCTACTCAAAACGAAATACAAGATCAAATAGGTTATACGAGAAATAATGTTCAAAATCCAAATGAAATTATCCGTTTAAATCAATATGATGAATCAAATTATTTTACAAATCAAATTCAATCAGAATATAAGATTACTAAAGATGGGAAACATCTTGTAAAAGGAGGTTTATCGTATACGAGAACAAAATTCACCCAACCAGATAGAAAATTTATCAATGGAACAAAAGTAAGTGAAGATGATATCGAAGTTCGTTTTGGAAGTAACAACTTGATTCGCCAATTTTTAGATGTTGAAAACAACTTTCACATGTCGGGTTTAATGGAATACAACTATAAATTTGGTAAAAACGAAGACAAACAAAATAAAATTGCTTTAGGATACAATGGCTATGCAGAATACATGAAAACATCATATAGATTCATTGCGGGATTACCAAATGATGCTAGTTTACCTGCAAGTATTGTAAATTTAAACAATATTGACTCGTTTATTCAAACTGCAATTGCTAATAACGATATTTCTTTTAGAGAAGAAACAGGTGGTGAATATAAAACCAAAATATTTAGCAGAGTAGATGGTTTCTACGGAAATATTACTTACAACATTACACCTAAATTAGAATTAAACGCAGGGGTAAGAGCTGAAAACACTATAAGAGATTTAAAATACAGAACGATTAGTGACCCTATTGGAAGTACATATAGAAAAATTGAAACTAGTGAATTGGATATTTTGCCATCATTAAACTTAAAATATGCTGTAAGCGAAAGCAAAAACATACGTTTTGCGGCTAGTAGAACAATTACTCGTCCTGTTTTATTTGAATCTTTACCTATTACATACATCAATGCTGATGGTACATCTGAAAAAGGAAATGCATTGTTAGTTAATAGTACAAACAATAATGTAGATTTAAAATTTGAAGTTTTCCCAACAAAAGACGAACTATTTGCTGTAACTGCTTTTGGAAAATATATCGAAAATCCAATTGAACGTTCATTTGACAACTTTGGTGGTGGTAGTGGTCAACAAGTATCATATTACAACAACAAGTCGGCAACCCTTTTTGGATTAGAGTTTGAAAGCATAATTCAATTAAGTAGATTAAGCGATAATTTAAAAGGAGCTTCATTTGGATTCAACACTTCTATCATGCATACAGAAGCTACAGCAGAAAAAGATCGTTCTAGCCAAAATGGAACTTATTTTGATACTTTCGACAAACGTCAATTACAAGGAGCGTCTAACTGGTTAGTAAATGCCGATTTAAAATATGATTTTAAATTTTCTGAAAAATGGACTAACACAGCTACTTTCGTATATGGTGTTTATGGAGAAAGAATTTATGCTGTAGGTATAGCAGGCTTAGATCATGTTTACGAAAAACCATTTCATAAGTTAGACTTTATTTGGAGTCAGAACATTAACAAGGCATGGGATGTGAAATTATCAGTCGATAATATTTTAAACCCAAATTACGAAAGAATAATGGGTGATGAAAGTCAAATACCTGTAAATGAGAACTCTTTAACGGTTCAAAGTTTCAAACGTGGAACTGGATTCTCACTTGGAGCATCTTATAAATTCTAACACAAGAGCAGCGCAAGCTGCTCTTGTTGTTTACACAAAAGCAACATTGCTTTTACTTTTTTTTGATAGTATCATAATTATTAAATAATACAAGCGAAACATTCAGAAAACAAACCAAGTGTAAGTTTGTATCAAATATTAAAAACAACAAAAACTAAATTTATTATGAAAAAATTTGCTTTATGCTTATCAATTTTAGCAACGATATTTACTAGTTGTTCAACTAGTGATGATGAAGGTACTGTTCAACCAGTAGAAGGAGAAATTACAGGTTCTGCAACAACAAACAGAACATTTGCTTTTGGAAATTATACTTTAAACGGAATTTACACAATTGAAAACGGTGTAACGGTAACTTTTGATGCTGGTTCTACAATTACAGCAAACGGTGCAAATGGTGTTGACGCTATTTTAGTAAAAAATGGTGGTAAATTAATCATGAACGGTACGGCATCTCAACCAATTGTATTAACAGAATCTACTTCAACTCCTGGTTCATGGGGTGGAATTATCATGTATGGTGATGCTCCTATTAATGGTGCTGGTGGAACTTCAACAAAAACATCAGAAGACGGATTAAACTTAACGTATGGCGGAACAAACGCAACACACAATGGTGGAACATTACGTTATGTTAGAGTAGAATTTGCCGGTAAAAAAATTACTGATGGAACAAGTGAAATGAATGGTTTTTCATTTTATTCTGTTGGTTCAGGAACTATTTTAGAAAACTTAGTTTCTTATAAAGGTGCTGATGATGGATTCGAATTTTATGGTGGAACTGTAAGTGCATCTAACTTAATTTCTTACGGAAACTATGATGATTCATTTGACTGGCAAGACGGTTGGAAAGGACAAAACAATTCAAATTGGTATGCTTACCAAACTGGAACTGGAAACTTCGGAATGGAAATTGAAGCTTCAAATAACAACAACGCTTTTTACCCAGTTATTGCAAACATTACATTAAAAAGAGCAGCTGGAACAAACACTGAAGGAGGTTCTTCAGCAGCTGAATATGATGCTATCCAATTCAAAAAACAAGGAAATGGTGATTTTACAAACATTGTAATTTCAGGCTACACAACTTCAGGATCTACTGCTGTTAGAATTCAAGATGCAGCAACAAACACTGACCAAGTTAATACAAGCAAAATTAAACTAACTACTGTAAAAATTAATGACGGAACTTCTCAGTATGCTGGAGCAGGGACTGTAAGTGTATCTTTCCCAGTTGGACAATATACTACAAGTGATGTTGCTACAGGAGCGAGTATTACAAATGGCGTTTGGTCAACTGTCGCTGGTACTACATTATTACAATAATATTTCTCATAAAACTTTAAAATCCCTCTTCGTGAGGGATTTTTTATTTGGCATTGTATTTGTAATTAAAAAATAGTTATCTTTACACTCAATATTAGTTTCGCATGAAAAAAAAATACTTTTATACTATTTTTCTTCTAACATTTTTGTTTTCTTTTAGCCTTCAGGCACAAGAGAACAAATCTGCTATTGCAACTAAAACTCAAGAACCTACAATTGAGGGCTTAGCCATTTACCCAAATCCCGTAAACTCTGGAAAAATTTACATTACTACCAAATCGTCATTAGACAAAAAGGTAGAAATTTTTAACGTACTTGGAAAAAAAGTACTGGAGACGGTTATTACTTCAAAAGAAGTAAATGTTAGTACTTTATCTCCAGGAGTTTATTTTATTAAAATAAAAGAAGGTGAAGCATCTGCAACCAGAAAACTAATTATCAATTAGTTAATTAATTTGCACTGCTTAAAATTAATTATAAGTTAACACCTTATTTTTAGTTTAAAATTTAAAAACTATTTATCTTTGTAACATAATTTAATTTTATAAAAATGAAAAAACTTTACACTTTATTATTAATAGCAGTAAGTACTTTGTCTTTTGGACAAATTTTATCTGATGACTTTAATTATACAGATGGTGCTTTATTATCAGGAAATGGATGGACAGTTCATAGTGGCACAACTAATGCAATCGATGTTGGAACATCAAATGGTTTAACTTACGCTGACTATTCTGGAATTACAGGTTTTACAGGAGCGGTTGTAGGAAATGCAGCAAGACTAGATCAAAATGGAGAAGATGTAAATAGAGCATTTGCTGCACCAGTTACTTCTGGAGATTTATATGTTTCATTTTTAGTAAATGTAACAACACCGGTTGATGGTTATTACTTAAGCTTAGGAACAGGAACAAATTCATTTTTTTCAAGATTGTTTACAAAACCATCAACAAATGCTGGGAAAATAAATTTTGGTATTGGAAATAGTGCGGCTACTTATTCAACAACAGATTTTGACATAAATACAACATATTTAGTTGTTATTAAATATGGAGTGTCTGCAACTGGACCATTAAGCTTGTGGGTTTTTTCAAGTGGAATTCCAGCAACTGAAGTTGCAGCAGGTACACCTGTAGCAACATCTACTGGTTCTGGAGGTGCAAGTGTTGCAGGTGTTTATTTAAGACAATATAATGCTGCACAAAACATAACTGTTGACGGATTAAGAGTATATTCAACATGGTTTGGAGCAACACCTTGTGATTTAACACTAGCTGCAGAAACTGCAACTTGTGACGCAACAACTTTTGGCTTAGACGGCTACACAGTTACAATTCCATTTACAGGCGGAAATACTGCTGCTTATACTTTAAACGCTTCAAGTGGTACAATTTCTGGAGATAATCCATCAACTACTGTAGCAGGTAACATTATTATTACAGGCGCTACAGAAGGAACTAATGTTACTTTATCAGTTACGGGTGGGTGTACATTATCTAGAACTGTAACTGCTCCAGAATGTAAACCAGTTAATACTTTACCAGTTTCTGAGCCTTTTAATTATACTGCAGGAACAACGTTGAACACATCTCAAATGTGGACAAACACATCTACAGCTGCTGATGAAATAACGGCAGTATCTGGAAACTTATCTTATACAGGAATTACACCAACTGGAAATTCAGTTTCATTTGCAGGTACTGGAAGTGATACAAGATTACCATTTACAGAAACAACTTCAGGTGAATTATATGCATCGTTTTTAGTTAGTGTAACTGACTTAACTGGCATCTCAACTACAGGTCAAACTTATTTTGCAACTCTTTCAGATTTAAGCAATACTTTTACTGTAGCAAGAATTTATATTAAAACAGACGGTACTACATACCAATTTGGAATTAGCCCAACAACTGCAACAGCAGATATTGTATGGTCTTCAAATACACCATACGCTCTTGGAACTACTCAATACTTAGTTTTAAAATATGACTTTACTAACAATGTTTTAGTATTAGTTGAAAATCCTACTATCGGAGGGACAGGAAATGCTGCAGCTACAGTTACACCAACAGCTCCTCTAACAAGTTTAGCTAATTTTATTTTACGTCAAGATTCTGCAACAACTACACCTGCAATGACTATTGATGAATTAAAAATAGATACAACTCCAAACTTTACTTTATCTTCATCATCATTTGACAGCATCAATGGTTTGAAAATGTATCCAAATCCATTATCAGGAAACACATTATTCTTAACATCTACTGCTAATGCTGATATGTCAGTTCAGATTTTTGACTTATTAGGTAAAGAAGTTGTAAACTCTAAAGTAATGAACAACACTGTAAATGTTTCTGGTTTAAATGCTGGAGTTTACATCGTAAAAGTTACTGAAGAAGGAAAAACTGCTACAAGAAAATTAGTTATTCAATAATTGAAATGCTGAACTGAATTCAACATGACAAGAATAGAAAAAGCATCAACGAAAGTTGGTGCTTTTTTCATATAAATTATTACCCAAACAAACCTATTTATCCTAATAAATTCTATAATTTCAGACAGATTTCAACATAAAACAAAAATCTGCGAATCTGCGGTCAAAAGAACATTTCTTTCTATTTTTGCACCATGATTTCACAAGAAGACATTTTCCAAATTAACTCAAAGAAAGAATTTGAAAAAATTACTTTAAAAGTTTTTCGTCATCAATACGATACTAATTTGGTGTACCAACAATTTTGCAATTTCTTGAAAAAGGATAAAACCAATGTGAAATCGTTAATCGAAATTCCATTTTTACCGATTCAATTTTTTAAAAGCCATTCCGTATTGAGTTCATCCGAAGCTATTCAACAAATCTTTACCAGTAGCGGCACAACCGGAATGCAAACCAGCAAACATTTAGTTACCGATGTTAGTTGGTACGAAATGAGTTATCGCTTAGGTTTTTCCGAATTCTATGGAAATATTGAAGATTATTGTATTTTAGCCTTGCTTCCATCCTATTTAGAACGCGAAGGTTCATCGTTAATTTACATGGTAGAAGATTTAATTCAAAGCAGCAATCATTCAGCTTCTGGATTTTATTTGAATAACTACGATGAATTAATTTCTAAACTAATCGAGTTGGATAATTCAGGTCAAAATGTGATTTTAATTGGCGTAACTTATGCTTTATTGGATTTAATTGAGAAGCAAAAATTCCAATTAAAAAACACCATTATCATGGAAACTGGAGGTATGAAAGGCAAACGAAAAGAAATGATTCGCGAAGAATTGCATTCAATTTTATGCAACGGATTTGGTGTTTCAAAAATTCATTCCGAATATGGTATGACCGAATTACTTTCACAAGCGTATTCATTAGGTGATGGTATTTTCGAATGTCCACCTTGGATGCAAATTTTAGTTCGTGATACTGAAGATGCTTTAACTTATGTTTCCGAAGGAAAAACGGGCGGAATTAATGTGATTGATTTGGCTAATATCAATTCGTGTTCGTTTGTTGCTACTCAAGATTTGGGGAAAAAATATCCCAACCATTCTTTCGAAGTGTTGGGACGTTTTGATCATTCTGATATTCGTGGTTGCAACCTGATGGTTATTTAACCTTAATCACATAATAATTTTTCTTTCCTTTTTGCAATAACAAAAATTGATTGTTGATTAAATCCTCTTTTGTAATGATTTTATCTTCCCCAACTTTTTCCTTGTTTAAGGAGATTGAGTTTTGTTTCAATTCTCTACGCGCATCACTATTAGAAGCTAAGAAATTCGTTTTTGCTGCCAAAGCTGCAATCATATCCAAACCAGCATTCAAATCTTCCATTGAAATCTCAGCTTGAGGAACACCATCAAAAACTTCTAAAAAGGTTTTCTCATCTAACTTTTTCAACTCATCCATTGACGGACTAAAAAAAGCATTGGATGCTGCAATTGCATTTTCCAAATCTGCTGTAGAATGAACCATTGTAGTGATTTCTTCTGCTAAACGTTTTTGTAACGCTCTTAAATGAGGCGCTTCGTTATGTGCTGCAATTAATTTTTCAATGGTTTCTTTGTCTAAGAACGTGAAAATCTTAATGTATTTTTCAGCATCAACATCCGAAGTATTTAACCAATATTGGTAGAATTTGTAAGGCGAAGTTCTTTCCGCATCCAACCAAATATTTCCACCTTCTGATTTTCCGAATTTCGTTCCATCCGCTTTTGTAATCAACGGACAAGTTAAGGCATAGGCTTTTCCAGATTCAATTCTACGCACTAATTCTGTTCCCGTGGTGATATTTCCCCATTGGTCACTTCCGCCCATTTGTAGCGTACATTTTTTTGCACGGTATAAATGTAAAAAGTCATATCCTTGTACTAATTGGTATGTAAATTCAGTAAACGACATTCCTTCTGAAGTTTCTCCAGTTAAACGTTTTTTTACTGAATCTTTCGCCATCATGTAGTTCACTGTAATATGTTTACCCACATCGCGAATGAAATCTAAGAAAGAGAATTCTTTCATCCAATCGTAATTGTTTACTAACTCGGCAGCATTAGGTTCGGCTGAAGTAAAATCTAAAAAGCGAGCCAATTGTCCTTTAATAGCTTCTTGATTGTGACGCAAAGTAGCTTCATCTAATAAATTTCTTTCATTAGATTTTCCTGATGGATCACCAATCATTCCGGTTGCTCCACCTACAAGCGCTAACGGTTTATGACCACTCAATTGAAAATGTCTCAATAACATCACCCCAACTAAATGTCCTATATGCAATGAATCGGCGGTTGGATCAATCCCCACATACGCCACACGCATTTGCTCCATCAAATGTTCTTCTGTGCCTGGCATTACGTCGTGGAGCATTCCTCTCCAAGTCACTTCTTCAATAAAATTTTTCATGATTCTTAAATAATTTGAGCAAAGATAGTTTTTAGTTTAAAAGTTTAAAAGTTTTATTCAAAATTCAAGGGTAAATTAAAGCTCAAGTCCAAAAACAATTCTTAGTAAATCCAACTTCCAGCTTCCAGCAAAAAATATTATCTTTACATCATGATTTTAGTTACAGGAGCAACAGGTTTAGTAGGTTCGCATTTATTAGTACAACTTCTTCAAGAAAATGAGGAAGTAAAAGCGCTATTTCGTTCTGAAAAACAAATTGAAAAAGTGAAAAATGTTTTTGCTTTTTATAATCAAACCGCTCTTTTTGATAAAATCCAATGGGTAAAAGGCGATATTACGGATATTCCTTCTTTAGAAATTGCCTTTCAGAATGTTACCTATGTGTACCATTGTGCTGCATTAATTTCATTTGATCCAAATGATGAAGAAGAACTAAGAAAAATCAACATTGAAGGCACTGCAAATATTGTAAATTGCTGCATTGATTTTGGCGTAAAAAAACTTTGCCATGTGAGTTCAATTGCTGCCTTAGGAACACCAAAAGATTACGAAAACAGCATCACAGAAGAAACAGAATGGAATCCTGAAGATTTACATAGCGATTATGCCATTACAAAATACGGAGCCGAAATGGAAGTATGGCGTGGACATCAGGAAGGTCTTGAAGTGGTAATCGTAAATCCAGGTGTTATTTTTGGTTATGGTTTTCCCAAAAAAGGAAGCGATCAGATCATCCAATCTGTAAAAAAAGGCATGACATTTTACACGAAAGGAAATATTGGAATTGTGTGTGTTGAGGATGTGGTGAAATGTATGGCACAATTAATGAAAAGCAATATAAACGGAGAACGATTTACTATAGTGGGAGAAAACATTTCCACAAAAGAATTACTTGATTATATTGCTATCGAATTACAAGTTAAAAAACCCAACAGAGAAGCCACAAAATGGATAACCGCGGTAGCTTGGAGAATGGATTGGTTGATCTCAAAATTAACAAATCGAAAAAGAAGATTTTCACGGAATTTAGCTCATTCTGCCCACACAACTACTCCGCTTGAAGCTACAAAAATAGAAAACACATTAGGTTTAGTTTTTCAAAAAAAGGAAGATTATTTAAAAACTATTCTGAAACTTCAATAACGTTGTTTTTTACAGGGTCATTTATAACCTTTCCTGCTTTTTGTATGTTTTGGTCGAGTCGTTCAGATACTTTTTTATAAATTCTTTTGTAAACACGAGAATCTGCAGCGTAATATAATTGGTTTTCCTTGTACGTAACACTATCAATTTGGTATTTTTCAAAAATAAATTGATTAGGTTTTATGTTCTGTTCAATGAGTTTATTTGGGTAGGCTCCTTCAATGGCTTGCAATAACGAAACATCATAGATAATATCTACCATTACCTCTTCTTCTAAAAGACGCTCGGGCTTTTTAACCGGATTTTTTGAACAGGAAATCGCAGTTACAATAAACAATAAATAAAATAGTTGTTTCATTAAGCTTCTCTTTCAAATAATAAACGCTGACCTACTTTTACCTCTTTTACTTTTCCATTGTGATATACTAATTTACCATTGACAAAAGTATGAGTAATTCTTGATTTAAAATTGTAACCTTCAAATGGCGACCAACCGCATTTGTACAAAATATTTTCCTTTTTAACATTCCATGGTAAATGTGTGTTAACTATGGCTAAATCAGCGAAATATCCTTCACGTATAAAACCGCGTTTTTCAATTTTGAAGATTTTAGCTGGGTTATGACACATTTTTTCAACAATTCGCTCTACCGAAATTTTTCCTTGATGATGTGCTTCAAACATGGCTACAACAGCGTGCTGAACTAGCGGCCCACCTGAAGGACAAGTTAAATAAGGATTGCTTTTCTCTTCGAGAGTATGAGGAGCATGATCGGTTGCAATAACATCAATTCTATCGTCTAATAAGGCTTTCCATAAAACATCCTTATCGGCTTGGGTTTTCACAGCTGGATTCCATTTAATTAAAGCGCCCTTTGTTTCATAATCGGCATCTGTAAACCATAAATGATGTAAACAAACCTCAGCTGTAATTTGTTTTTGCTCTAAAGGAATCTTATTTGTAAACAATTCCATTTCCTTAGCTGTAGATAAGTGAAAAACGTGTAGTCTAGCACCCGTTTTCTTAGCCAATTCAATAGCTCTAGAAGATGATAAATAGCAAGCTTCTTCGCTTCTTATCAAATGATGGTATTTCATTGGAATATCATCACCAAATTCTTCTTTATATTTTTGGATGTTGGCTTTAATAGTTGCTTCATCTTCACAATGAACCGCAATTAACATTTTAGTTGAGGAGAAAATCTTTTCTAAAACTTCTGGATTATCTACCAACATATTTCCAGTTGAAGAACCCAAAAACAATTTAATTCCGGCAACATTTCTTGGATTGGTTTTTAAAACTTCTTCCAGATTGTCATTGGTTCCTCCCATCATAAACGAATAATTCGCATATGATGTTTTAGCTGCAATTTGATATTTATCTTCTAAAAGTTCTTGCGTAACGGCATTTGGAACTGTATTTGGTTGCTCTATAAATGACGTGATTCCGCCAGCAACTGCAGCTCTACTTTCTGTTTCAATATTTCCTTTATGAGTAAGCCCTGGCTCTCTAAAATGCACTTGATCGTCAATAGCTCCGGGAATCACATAACTCCCTTCTGCATCAATAATAACACAGTCAGATGATTTTGGACTAATTTTCTCCGCAATTTCCTTAATGAATTCATTTTCAATTAAAATATCACCCTCAAAAATAGCTCCTTCATTAACAATTTTGGCATTTCGAATTAAAACAGTACTCATTATATTCTATTAAATATTTTTCTTAACCTCAACATTATTACTCCTACTACGGCTTCGCGGATAATTCCTCCACTCATTTTTGATTGTCCTTTTGTTCTATCGGTAAAAATGATAGGCACTTCAACAATTTTAAAATTCTTTACGAAAGCGCGATATTTCATTTCAATCTGAAACGCATAACCCACAAATTTTATTTGATCCAAATTGATAGCTTCTAAAACTTGTCTTCTGTAACATTTGAATCCTGCAGTAGCATCTGCAATTTTCATACCTGTTATCATTCGAACGTAAACGGAAGCAAAATAAGATAGTAAAACACGACTCAAAGGCCAATTTACCACATTAACTCCGTTAGAATATCGGGAACCAATGGCAACATCTGCACCATTTTCACAAGCAACTAACAACTTTTCTAAATCATTTGGATTGTGAGAAAAATCGGCATCCATTTCAAAAATATAATCATATCCATGAGAAAGCGCCCATTTAAACCCCGCCACATAAGCCGTACCTAAACCCGATTTTTTCATACGTACTTTTAGATGCAATCGTGTTGGAAATTCTTCTTGCATTTCTTTCACTTTTGCCGGTGTACCATCAGGCGAATTGTCATCTACAATTAAAACATGAAAAGAAGTAGGCAAAGACAAAACTGCCTTTACAATTGCTTCAATATTTTCAATTTCGTTAAATGTTGGAATTACAACAATACCCTGAGCCATAAAAAAACTTGTATTTCAGTTGCAAAAATAAGGTATTTCTAGCTGACAATTCTTAATAATTTTATAATAATGAAAGTGACACTATTTTTTGTAATTTTGCGCCAATTATGTTAGCAATTCAATTACACGACAGAATCATCGAAAGCAAAGATTGGGCAACCATCTTGTTTATAATTTGCGTGGCTATAATTGCTATTAATAAAACTATATCATCTGTTCGATTTAACGAGTTTGTTCGATTGGCATACTCCGACAAATACACTAAAATTTATCGCGATAGTAGTAACTTGATGAGTGGTTTTACCATTTCGATGTTTGTATTGCAACTGATTTCGTTTTCATTTTTTACGCTATTGGTTTTAAATCAATTTAATAGAGCTGAAAAAACCGATTTGATTGTTTACATCCAAATCTTTACTTTTTTGAGTGTTTTTATCCTTTCTAAATTCTTAATTGAAAAAATTATTGCAACAGCATTTAAAATTGAAGAGTTTAACGAGCAATTTAACTTACTGAAAGTCAATTACAGGGCTTATTTTGGATTAATTTTGTTACCTGTTAATATCATTTTATTCTACAATTCGTTTGATTCGGATTGGTTTTTTTGGACATTGTTGATTACCCTAATCACCATAAACATCACTACTTACTTGGTTGCATTGAAATTGTATCAAAATTTACTATTACGTAAAATATTTTATTTTATTTTATATCTTTGCACCCTTGAAATAGCACCTTACTATTTTATTTATAATTGGTTTACAAAAAATTAGAGAGAAATATGTCAAATTTGAAAGTGAAAACAATATTAGTTTCACAACCAGAGCCTAAAGTAGAAAATTCTCCTTATTTTGAGCTTCAAAATAAACTGAAAGTAAAGGTTGATTTTCGACCTTTCATCCATGTAGAAGGTGTTCCGGCTAAAGAAGTTCGCGCTCAAAAAATCGACTTAAATAATTATACTGCTATCATATTAACAAGTAGAAATGCTGTAGATCACTTTTTTAGAGTGGCTGAAGAAATGCGCTACAAAGTGCCAGAAGATTTAAAATATTTCTGTCAGTCTGAAGCGGTTGCTTTTTACTTACAACGTTATGTAGTATATAGAAAGAGAAAAATTTATGTGGGTCAAAAAGACTTCGCTGATTTAGCTCCGCTAATTAAAAAATATAAAGACGAAAAATTCTTATTACCAAATACCGACCAATTAAACGCCGATGTTCCACAAACATTAGATGGTTTAAAAGTAGAATGGAAACAAGGAATTTTCTACAGAACGGTAATGAGTGATTTATCAGACTTGAAAGATGTTTATTACGACATTTTAGCGTTTTTTAGTCCAACAGGAATTAAATCGTTATTTAAAAACTTCCCTGATTTTCAACAAAACAACACTAGAATTGCTGTTTTTGGCGAAACTACTAAAAAAGAAGCTTTAGAACACGGTTTACGTGTTGACATCATGGCTCCAAGTCCTGGAACTCCATCTATGACAGGAGCTTTAGAAAAATATGTAGCTGAAGCTAACAAAGGAAAATAAAAACAAGCAAAAATATATAGAACCCAAATTCGAAAGAGTTTGGGTTTTTTGTTTGATTAATACCAATAAAAAAGTCCCGAAAATTTCGGGACTTTTTTGTATATAAATTTTCTTAATATTACAATTGAGGACCAGCTGCCACTAATGATTTTCCTTCTTCGTTGTCTGTATATTGAACGAAGTTTTTGATGAATCTTGAAGCTAAATCTTCTGCTTTTGTTTGCCATTCAGCTGCATCAGCATAGGTATTTCTTGGATCTAAAATGTTAGTATCTACATTTGGTAAAGCAGTAGGCACTACAAAATTAAATACTGGAACTGTTTTCGTTTCTGCATTTTCGATAGAACCATCTAAAATAGCATCGATAATTGCGCGAGTATCTTTAATTGAAATACGTTTTCCTGTTCCGTTCCAACCTGTGTTAACCATATAAGCTGTAGCATTGTGTTGCTCCATTTTCTTAACTAATTCTTCACCGTATTTTGTTGGGTGTAATGATAAGAATGCTTTTCCGAAACAAGCTGAGAATGTTGGTTCTGGTTGTGTTACTCCTCTTTCAGTTCCGGCTAATTTAGCTGTAAATCCTGATAAGAAGTAATATTTAGTTTGCTCTGGAGTTAGTTTAGAAACTGGCGGCATTACTCCGAATGCATCTGCCGTTAAGAAAATAACTTTAGTAGCGTGACCTGCTTTAGAAACGGGTCTTACAATATTTTCAATATGATAAATTGGATAAGAAACACGTGTATTTTGTGTCACTGAACCATCTTTGAAATCAATTTTTCCGTTAGCATCAACGGTTACATTTTCTAACAACGCATCTCTTTTGATAGCTCCAAAGATATCTGGTTCGTTTGCTGCACTTAAATCGATAGTTTTAGCATAACATCCACCTTCAAAGTTGAAAACACCATCATTATCCCATCCGTGTTCGTCGTCTCCTATTAATTCACGTTTTGGATCTGTTGATAATGTAGTTTTTCCTGTTCCTGATAATCCAAAGAAAACAGCAACATCGCCATCTTTTCCTTTATTAGCCGAACAGTGCATAGAAGCAATTCCTTGTAATGGTAAGTAATAGTTCATCATAGAGAACAATCCTTTTTTCATTTCACCACCGTACCAAGTTCCTCCAATTAATTGGATTTTTTCAGTTAAGTTAAATGCCACATATACTTCAGAATTTAATCCGTGAGCTGCGTAATCTTTAAAACTTGTTTTTGAACCATTCATTACTACGAAATCAGGCTCACCAAAGTTATCTAATTCTGCTTCTGTTGGACGGATGAACATGTTTTTTACAAAGTGTGCTTGCCATGCTACTTCCATGATGAAACGAACTTTCAGTCTAGTGTTTTCGTTTGCTCCACAAAAAGCGTCAACAACGTATAATTTTTTATTTGATAATTGCTTTACCGTAGTTTCTTTTAAAGCATTCCAAGTATCTTGAGAAATTGGTTTGTTATCGTTAGCTGCTTTATCAGAATTCCACCAAATCGTGTTTTCTGTAACGCTATCTTTAACAATATATTTGTCTTTAGGAGAACGACCTGTGAATTCACCAGTCATTACGTTTACCGCTCCAAGTTCTGACAACTGACCTCTTTCAAAACCTTCTAAAGCTGGGTTTAATTCTTCATTATATAAATAATCGTATGAAGGATTGTATATGATTTCTGACACATTAACGATTCCGTATTTTTCTAACGAAATCGATTTCGTAGTTTGAGCATTCGTATCCATAAAATTAGGTTTTGTTGTGTTTATAAATAAAGTGCAAAATTATAAATTAAATTTGAGATATCCTTTTAATTTAGTGTTTTTTAGATAAAATAACATAAAATAAGTATCCCCAAGCTGAAACCAAAAACAGCCCCCCAATTGGTGTAATCGGACCTAAAAATTTTGTCTTTAAATTTGTAATTGTATTTGTAGCCAAAAAATAAATAGAGCCTGAAAAAAACAAAACGCCAATTATTGTCAAATAAAAAATAATCGAACGTTCTTTCTCTCCTAAAAAAGTAAAAGTTCCAATAAAAAGTAAAAACAAAGCATGATACATTTGATAACGCACCCCAACTTCAAATGTTGCCAATTGTTCCACCGAAAGTACTTTTTTTAATCCATGAGCCCCAAATGCTCCCAAAATTATTGCTGTAACTCCCAAAATAACCGCAACCAAAAGAATTTTCTTGTCCATTTTATAAAATTTGAGACCAAAGATAGCAAAAGTTTTTATGTTAAATTATGACATAAATGAAGAATTTGTTTTTACAAATATAACATTTTACTATCTTCGTGTGATATTTTCAGATTTTACAAAATGAGACAAATTTTAGTCATTGGAGCGGGTCGTTCTGCTTCATCCCTTATAAAATACCTTTTAGACCATTCCGAAGCACAAAATCTTCAGCTTACTATTGGCGATTTGTCAGAAGAATTGGCTAAACAAAAAACCAACAATCATAAAAATGCGAGAGCGATTGCTTTTGATATTTTTAATGAAGCGCAACGAAAAGAAGAAATTCAAAAGGCAGATGTGGTTGTTTCTATGTTACCAGCACATTTGCATTTAGAAGTTGCTAAAGACTGTATTACCTATAAAAAACACATGGTAACTGCATCTTATATTAGTCCAGCGATGCAAGAATTAGACGCTGCTGCTAAAGAAAACGGTTTGGTTTTTATGAACGAAATTGGGCTTGACCCAGGAATCGACCACATGAGTGCGATGAAAGTATTAGATGAAATTCGTGAAAAAGGCGGAGAAATCATTTTATTTGAATCGTTCTGTGGTGGATTAGTTGCTCCTGAAAGCGATACTAATTTATGGAATTACAAATTTACTTGGAATCCTAGAAACGTAGTTTTGGCTGGACAAGGCGGAGCTGCAAAATTCATACAAGAAGGAAAATACAAATACATTCCCTATTCAAAATTATTTAGAAGAACTGAATTTTTAGAGGTAGAAGGTTACGGAAGATTTGAAGCATACGCAAATCGTGATTCTCTAAAATATAGAAGCGTTTACGGATTAGATGACGCTTTAACTTGTTACCGAGGAACCATCAGAAGAGTGGGGTATTCAAGAGCTTGGGATATTTTAGTACAATTAGGCATGACCGATGATTCTTATACGATTGACAATTCGGAAGAAATGACCTATCGTGAATTTACAAATTCATTTTTACCTTATCATCCAACCGATACTGTGGAAATTAAACTTCGCGCCATTCAAAAAATTGATCAAGACGATATAATTTGGGATAAATTAGTAGAAATCGATTTATTCAATCCAAACAAAAAAGTAGGATTAGTTAAAGCGACGCCAGCCCAAATTTTAGAAAAAATCTTAGCTGAAAAATGGGCTTTAGAACCAAATGATAAAGACATGATTGTAATGTATCATAAATTTGGCTATGAATTAAATGGTGAGAAAAAACAAATTGATGCTACCATGGTTTGTATTGGTGATGACCAAACCTATACAGCTATGGCAAAAACGGTTGGACTTCCCGTTGCTATTGCTACATTGAAAATCTTAAACAAAGAAATTACAACTCCTGGAGTTCAATTGCCAATTACTAAAGAAGTGTACAAGCCCATCTTAAAAGAACTAGAAGATTATGGTGTAATTTTCAAAGAAATTGAAGTTCCGTATTTAGGTTATAATCCTCTAAATGTAAAGAATTAAGCAATTATTATTCAAAATAGAAAATCCGAAATCGTAATTGGTTTCGGATTTTTTTATTACGTTTGAAATTGATTTTGTATTTTTACTTTCAAATAAATTGAAAATGAAGATAAATCACTTACAAATTGAAATCGACGGAATCGATAAAGAAATTCTTCGCGATTTAATGGAAGATGCTCGCAAACCTATTTTACAGATTGCGAATAAAATTGGGATTTCGGGTGCTGCGATTCATCAACGTTTGCGAAAATTAGAACAAGCGGGTGTGATTTCAGGTTCGAAGTTTATTGTGGACACGAAAGTTTTGGGTTATAGTACGATGGCTTTTATCGGAATATATTTAGAAAAAGCGTCAAGTAATCCAGAAGTAGTGAAAGAATTGAAAAAGATTCCAGAAGTTTTGGAATGTCATTATACGACCGGGAATTGGAGTATTTTAATCAAAATCATTTGTCGAGATAACGAGCATTTGATGCAATTACTCAACAAGAAAATACAACCCATTGATGGCGTTTCAAGAACCGAAACCTATATTTCTTTAGAACAACAAATTGAGAGACAAATTCAGTTGTAAATTTCAAATTCAAAAATCAAGAACAAACAAAAAACCCAAACTCTGAATGAATTTGGGTTTTAAAATATAATATCAAACTAATTATTCTCTCGAACCTAAAATTTGGAAAGCCCAATATAACAAAGACGCTAAAGCTCCTAAAGCTGCAACAACATAAGTTCTTGCTGCCCATTTTAATGAATCTTCGGCACCTGCATATTCTTGTTGGCTAACCATGTTTTTATTTTTCAACCAAGCTAATGCTCTGTTACTTGCATCGTATTCCACTGGAAGCGTAACGAAACTGAAGGTAGTTGCAATAGCCATTAAAATTAAACCTGCAACCGCTACATAAAAACCAATACTTGATTTAGAAGCGAAACCTAAAATCAAACCACCCATAATCAACCATTGCGACATGCTTGACGAAATGTTTACTACAGGCACCATTTTAGAACGCATCGTTATCCAACTGTAGGCCTGAGCATGTTGCACCGCATGTCCCACTTCGTGAGCCGCAACAGCAGCCGCAGCCGCATTTCTTTGATTATAAACTGCTTCTGATAAGTTTACCGTTTTATCCATAGGATTGTAATGATCCGTTAATCTTCCGGGTGTTGAAATTACTTTTACATCAAAAATTCCGTGATCGTGAAGCATTTTCTCGGCGATTTCTGCTCCACTCATTCCGTTTCGTAATGACACTTTTGAATAGTATTCAAACTTGCTCTTCAAACGCGAGCTTACTAACCAACTTACTAGAGCAATCGCCCCAATCATGATATAATATCCAAACATAATTTTTCTTTTTAATTTTATAAACTATATACAAAATTTAAGCCAATTTATCTTAAATGACAAGTTGACATTTTGATTTATTTATTATACGTAAAAAATGAAAAATGTTACAAAAACTAAAAGAAAAAACCGCAGATTCGCAGATTAATTTGAAATCAGTGAATCTGCGGTTTCATATTAATCACAAGTTTGTTACTCTGAAAGAGACTCTACAAAGTTTGCGTGAGATTCTTTCAGCATGACAAAAATGTATTGAAATTATCCTACCAAATTAATAATCTTACCCGGAACAATAATGACTTTATTTGGAGTTCTACCTTGTAATTGTGCTTGTGTTCTTTCGTCTGTCATTACAATTTCTTCAATTTGAGCTGCCGTTAAATCTAATGGCAATTTAATAGTGAAACGCATTTTTCCATTGAAAGAAACCGGATATTCTTTTTCAGATTCTACTAAATATTTTTCTTCAAATTTTGGAAAAGCAACCGTTGCAATGGAACCTTCATGACCTAGAGCAGACCACAATTCCTCAGCAATATGAGGCGCATAAGGAGAAACTAAAACCGCTAATGGTTCTAAAATTGCTCTATGATTGCATTTTAATTGTTGTAATTCGTTTACACAAATCATGAATTGAGAAACCGACGTATTAAAAGAGAAATTCTCAATATCTTCCGTTACTTTTTTGATGGTTTTATGTAGCGATTTGTACATATCCGCTGTTGGTTCGTCATTGGTGATGTTTAAACCGTTGTCATCAAAATACAAACGCCATAGTTTTTTCAAGAAACCGTAAACACCTGTGATTCCAGCGGTATTCCAAGGTTTTGCTTGCTCTAATGGTCCTAAAAACATTTCGTACAAACGCAACGTATCGGCACCATATTCATTACAAATATCATCTGGATTGACTACATTGTATTTCGATTTTGACATTTTTTCTACTTCACGACCTACAATAAATGTACGGACAGCTCGCGAGCTGTCCCTAGCAGCATCCTCATAAATGAATTCCGCATCTTTATAATCTGAATATAATGGATGTGCTTTGAATTTTTCAATGTCTAATTCGTTAGTAATATCATTAATACAAGATAAATCAACGTGAATTGGGTGAACATTTTTATCTTTAATCAATCCTTTTGAATATAAGGTTTTTGAATCTTCACTTCTGTAAACAAAAGCACTCATTCCTAAAATCATTCCTTGATTGATTAATTTTTTGAATGGCTCTTCAGTTGGAGCGAAACCTCTATCTTTTAAGAATTTGTTCCAAAAACGAGAATACAATAAATGTCCGGTAGCGTGTTCGCTTCCACCAATGTATAAATCTACGTTTTCCCAATATTTTAAAGCTTCTTCATTTGCAAATTCTTCGGTGTTGTGCGCATCCATATAACGCATCCAATACCAAGAAGAACCTGCCCAACCTGGCATCGTGTTTAATTCAAGTGGAAAAATAGTTACATTATCTATTAACTGATTACTAACCACTGAACGCTGAACACTGTCCCACGCCCAAACCGTTGCGTTTCCTAAAGGTGGCTGACCATCTTCGGTTGGTAAATATTTTTCTACTTCTGGCAAAACAATTGGCAAATGTTTTTTGTCAATCATTTGTGGTAAACCATTCACATAATATACTGGAAAAGGTTCACCCCAATAGCGTTGGCGAGAGAAAACCGCATCACGTAAACGGTAATTTACTTTTGCCTTTCCTGCTCCAATTTTTTCTAATTCTTCAATGACTTTTTTAGTTCCCGATTTGTAATCCAAACCATTTAAGAAGTCAGAATTTACTAATTCGAAACCGCCTTTTTCTCCGTAAGCTGCTTCTGAAATATCTTGGTTGAAAATATTTTTAATTTCAGGCATTCCGTGTGTTCCTTTGAAGAAATTCGCGAAAGCATAATCACGCTCATCGCCACATGGAACCGCCATCACCGCACCTGTTCCATAACCAGCCAATACGTAATCGCCAATCCAAACTGGAATTGGTTCTTTCGTAAAAGGATGTTCCGCATACGCACCAGTGAAAACACCTGAAATCGTTTTAACATCTGCCATTCTTTCTCTTTCCGAACGTTTTGCAGTAGCTTCAATGTAAGCATCAACCGCTGCTTTTTGTTCTGGAGTTGTGATTTGAGCAACCAATTCGTGTTCTGGCGCTAACGTCATAAACGTTACTCCGAAAATGGTATCAGGACGCGTTGTAAATACTTCGATAACTGCATCATGATTTTTCAAATTAAAAGTAACAGCAGCTCCAACTGATTTTCCAATCCAATTTCTTTGTGATTCTTTAATAGATTCACTCCAATCGATAGTTTCTAAACCTTGTATCAAGCGTTCTGCGTAAGCTGAAATTCGCATCGACCATTGTGTCATTTTTTTACGAATTACCGGGTGTCCACCACGTTCTGAAACACCGTTTACGATTTCGTCATTAGCTAAAACTGTTCCTAAAGCCGGACACCAGTTTACTTCAGTCTCGGCTAAATAGGTTAATCTATATTGTAATAAGATTTTTTGTTGTTCTTCAGAAGAAAATGCTTTCCATTCTGAAGCTGAAAATGGTGCAATATTATCATCACAAACGGCATTTACATTCGCATTTCCGTTTTTCTCGAATTCTTGAATTAAAGTGCAAATGCTTTCTGCTTTATCCGAATTTTTGTTGTACCAAGATTCGAATAATTGGATAAAAATCCACTGCGTATGTTTGTAATAATCTGGATTTGATGTACGCACTTCTCTACTCCAATCGAATGAAAATCCGATTTTATCTAATTGTTCACGGTAGCGCGCAATATTCTCACGAGTGGTTTTTTCTGGATGTTGACCTGTTTGAATCGCATATTGTTCGGCTGGTAAACCAAATGAATCGTACCCTTGTGGATGCAATACATTAAAACCTTGATGTCTTTTATAACGCGCCACAATATCAGAAGCAATGTAACCCAGCGGATGCCCAACGTGTAAGCCCGCTCCAGAAGGATAAGGAAACATGTCTAAAACATAATATTTTGGTTTGTCTGAATTATTTGATGCAGCAAAAGTTTGGTTTTCTGCCCAATATTGTTGCCATTTGGCTTCGATTTCGTTATGGAAGTACTTCATTATTTTAGTTTTCAGTCTCAGTTTTCAGTCTCAGTTTTTAGCCTCAATTTGAACTACTGATGACTGCGACTGCGACTGACTACTATTTTTTTTCGGTGCAAAAATACATTTTATAATACTAAAGTTAAAACTTTGTTGTTATATTCTATGTAAACAAAATTTCTTTACTATTTTTACGGCTTAAATAGAAATATATGGCATCATCTTTTGAAAATTACAACAAACGACGTTTGATATCTTCTTACTTTTCGGTAGTATTGAGTATCTTTTTAGTATTGTTCCTTTTGGGAGCTTTAGGACTTTTTGTAATTAATTCGAAAAAGATAACTAACGATTTTAAAGAAAACATCCCGATGACCGTTTTCTTTGATAACGATGCAAATGATTCTATCATCAGTGCTTTTGATACTGAAATGAAAAATGCAAAATTCATCAAAGAATATGCGTTTGTTCACAAGGATAGTGCTGCTAAAAATAATGTGGACATCGTTGGAAAAGATTTTATGGAGTTTTTAGGATTCAATCCGCTTCAAAATTCATTTGATATTCACTTAAAAGGGGATTACGTTAATGCCGATAGTATCAAGAAAATTGAACGTAACATTCGTAAAAACGAAATGGTTTCGGAAATTATCTACGATAAAGAATTGGTTGACATGGTAAACGAAAACGTAACAAAAATCACGTTTTGGATTTTAATAATCAGCGGAATTTTAACGGTTGTAGCGATGTTGTTAATCAACAGTTCTATGCGATTATCGATTTATTCTCACCGTTTTACTATTAAAACCATGCAGATGGTGGGAGCAACAAAATCGTTCATTAGAAAACCTTTTATTTGGAGAAGTATTAAACTAGGATTAATTGGTTCTGGATTAGCTATCATCGGAATTATCGCTTTAGCTATTTATGTAGATGGTATATTCCCAAGTTTAGGCATTGCTAAAGATTACGTTTCGCTTGGTATTGTAATTACTGGTGTTTTAGGAATTGGAATTCTAATTACTTGGATTAGTACCTTTTTTGCTACACAACGTTTCTTGAATTTAAAAACAGACGATCTTTATTAGTATTCATTGAATAGCGTTCAGTGAATTAAAAAAATATAAAAATGGAAAATAACAACAAACCTGAATTTCTTTTTGATAAAGTAAATTATAAAATTCTTTTAGTTGGATTAGCTGTGATTGCGCTTGGATTTATCCTAATGAGTGGTGGCGGAAGCGAAGATCCAAATGTATTCAATGGTGAAGAATTATTTAGTTTCAGAAGAATTCGTTTAGCTCCAACCGTAGTTTTAATTGGATTTGGAATTACGATTTATTCGATTTTAAAAAACCCTAAAAAATAGTCTTCAGTGTTCAGTTATTAGTAAGCAGGTTTTGCTAATCACTAGTCACTAATCACTAATTACTAAAATGAATACACTTCAAGCCATTATTCTTGCCATTATTGAAGGAATAACCGAATTTTTACCTGTTTCCTCAACAGGTCATATGATTATTGCTTCGTCTTTTTTTGGCATTGCACAAGACGATTTTACTAAACTCTTCACGATTGTAATTCAGCTAGGAACGATACTTTCAGTGATTGTTCTCTACTTCAAACGCTTTTTTCAGTCGCTTGATTTTTACTTTAAATTATTCGTTGCTTTTATTCCTGCCGTAATTTTTGGATTGTTATTAAGTGATTTTATCGATGGTTTACTAGAAAATCCTATCACTGTAGCAGTTTCCCTAATTATCGGTGGCTTTTTATTATTGAAAGTTGATGAATGGTTTGGCAATTCGGAAGGAACTGAAATTTCCTATTTAACCGCTTTTAAAATTGGATTATTCCAATGTTTAGCGATGATTCCAGGTGTTTCTAGAAGTGGCGCTAGTATTGTAGGCGGAATGACACAAAAATTATCGCGAACAACTGCAGCCGAATTTTCATTTTTCTTAGCGATTCCAACGATGTTAGGAGCAACTTTGAAAAAATCATACGATTATTATAAAGATGGTTTTGTACTTTCTGACGACCAAATTAATTTGTTAATCATTGGAAATGTGGTTGGATTTATTGTAGCCTTAATCGCTATTAAATCATTCATCGGATTTTTAACCAAACACGGATTTAAAGTTTTTGGTTATTACCGAATCGTTGCTGGAATTGCAATTCTATTCATTCATTTCTTCGTTCAAAAATTAACTATTATCTAATGAATGCCGAAGAATTTTTAGCAGGAAAAGTACTTTTAATCGACAAACCCTTGACTTGGTCCTCTTTTCAAGCGGTTAATAAATTGAAATACATTTTAAAACGCAAATACGACTTACCAAAGAAATTCAAAATTGGTCACGCTGGAACTTTAGATCCGTTAGCAACTGGTTTATTAATTATTTGCACAGGAAAATTCACCAAAAGCATTACTGAAATTCAGGCACAAGCTAAAGAATATACGGGAACGATTATGGTTGGAGCTACTACTCCATCGTATGATTTAGAAACCGAAATTGACGCTACTTTTCCAACCGAACACATTACCGAAGAATTGATTTTGGAAACCACAAAACAGTTTTTAGGTGAAATCGACCAGAAACCTCCTGTTTTTTCTGCGATTAAAAAAGATGGAAAACGTTTGTATGAACACGCACGCGCTGGTGAAGAAGTAGAAATTCAATCGAGAAAAACTACTATTTACGAATTTGAAATCACTAGAATTCAATTACCAGAAATCGATTTTAGAGTAAAATGTAGTAAAGGAACTTACATTCGTTCGTTAGCGTATGACTTTGGATTAGCGTTACAATCAGGCGGACATTTAACCGCGCTTCGAAGAACTAAAATTGGGGATTATGATGTTAAAAATGCAATTACTCCTGATGATTTTGAAAAACAAATAAAAGATGAAATTTAGACTTTCGATTCTTCTAATTATAATTTCCCTTTTTGGTTTCTCACAAAACGTAAAACTAAAAACAGGCGATTTATTGTTTCAATCTATGAATTGCGGCCCACTTTGCGAAGCAATTAACGAAGTAACCGAAGGTTATCAAGGAAAAGATTTCAGTCATTTGGGAATGGTGTACATCAAAAACGATTCGATTTTCGTAATAGAAGCTGCTGGAAAAGCTGTAAAAGTTACACCTTATGAAACATTCAAAACCTACACAAAAGAAGAAATGTTCGTAGGAAGATTAAAAAGAAAATACCGTAAATACATTCCAGAAGCCATTTCGTTTTCATTACAACAAGTTGGAGTTCCCTATGACGATGAATATTTATACGACAATGGAAAATATTATTGTTCGGAATTAATTTATGATGCGTTTTTGCATTCATACAAAAAACCTTTGTTTGATTTATTTCCGATGACTTTTAAATCGCCAAAATCAAATGAGTATTTCGAAGTTTGGGCAGACTATTATGAAAAACTAAAAATGGAAATCCCTGAAGGTCAACTAGGCTGTAACCCTGGCGGAATTTCCACTTCTAATAAGTTAAAAATTATTGGAACTTTACGCTAAGATATTTTCATGCATTTCCACGATTTCGTTCTGAATCGAAATTCCTTTATCGTGTAAATACCATTTTTGCAATTCAATTTTAGCGGTTTCATCTACTACACCATGAGCAGCTTTGTAATCTAAGATTAATTGTTTTGCACCTGCTGGTCTTGGCCCCCAATCGGCCACAACTTCAAAAGTTTCCGCATCTAAAATGATTAATTTTGGAATTGCTTTTCCTCCATTGGTTAAAAAATGTTGCATTAAAGCATCGTTATCATCGCGCAAAGCAATTTTTAATTCTACTTTATCTGTTACTTCCGCCATTTTGTGAATTACAGGAACAATTTGGGCAGCGTCGCCACACCAACCTTCGCTTAGTACCAACCAAATGTATTTTTTATCTAAGTTTTGTAGTTTTGTTTTTACCTCATCTGTAACCTCGATAGTTTTTTCTAAACGATTCATTCTCGTCTCATTCAGTTCGGAGTATTTCAATAAATCTTCTGATTGCGTGTGACCAGTAGATTTTCCTTCAGCAATTAAACTGGTTACTTTTTTCCTGTAATCGGCATAAGAAAAACTGTTTTCTAGTGCTTGTTTTATAGTATTTATCATCTTCTTAACTTTATTTGGCAAATTTAATTCTAATTTTGGTAATTATCTGTAAGAAATGTTACATATGGAAAATTCGTCAAAATCTATCGGAATTGTATTGTCAGGTGGGGGTTCTAAAGGAATTGCTCATGCTGGTGCTTTGCAATTTTTAACTGAACAAGGTATCCAACCTTCTTGTATTGCTGGAACAAGTGCTGGTGCTATCGTTGGGGGATTATTTGCTTTTGGAAAAACGCCAGAAGAAATTCTAGAATTTTTCAAATCGATTTACTTTTTTCATTGGAAACATTTTACATTCAAAAAAGCAGGATTGATTGATTCGGAATCCTTCAAAAGTTATTTTGCAGAAATTTTAGGTGATGTCACCATTGGTGATTTAAAAATTCCAGCTTACATCACGGCAACCGATTTGGTTAAAGGAAAACTGAAAATTTTTAATTCCGAAGCGAAACTTATCGATGCTATTTTAGCTTCATCCTCTTTTCCAGGAATGTTATCACCATATGAAATCAATAAGAAATTATACAGCGATGGTGGTATTTTGAATCATTTCCCAACCGATATTTTACAAGGAAGATGTGATTATTTAATTGGGGTTTACGTAAGTCCAATTCAAAATATCGAATCCAAAGATTTAAAATCAATAAAATCTGTCACCAGTAGAGCCTTTGATTTATTGTATGCCAATTACAATTATCAAAAGTTCAATTTGTGTGATTGGGTTATCGAACCAAAGGAATTAGCTAATTTTAGTACATTTGAAACCAGTAAAACTAAAATGAATGCCATTTTTGAGATTGGATACAACGAGGCTAAAAAATCATTTCAAAATTTAGATATATAATTGTTAAAACATTTTTTTCTAAAAAAAGCTATTTAACTATATTTGCACCACAAATAATACAACACACGATGAAGTACAAAAGAATTCTTCTAAAATTAAGCGGTGAGGCTTTAATGGGTGATAGACAATATGGAATTGACCCACAACGCTTAGCTGAGTATGCTGCCGAAATAAAACAAATTCACGATAAAGGTGTAGAAATTGCAATCGTTATTGGTGGTGGAAACATTTTTAGAGGTGTAGCTGGTGCAAGCAACGGAATGGACAGAGTGCAAGGTGATTACATGGGAATGTTGGCAACAGTTATTAACGGTATGGCTTTACAAGGTGCTTTAGAAGAAGCTGGAATGCAAACGCGTTTACAAACCGCTTTAAAAATTGAAGCTATTGCTGAACCTTATATCAAAAGAAGAGCTACTCGCCATTTAGAAAAAGGAAGAATTGTAATTTTTGGTGCTGGAACTGGAAATCCGTACTTTACAACAGATACAGCAGCAGTTTTAAGAGGAATTGAAGTAGGTGCTGATGTAATTTTAAAAGGAACTCGTGTTGATGGTGTTTACACTTCAGACCCAGAAAAAAATGCAGATGCAGTTAAATTCGACTTTATTTCGTTTGAAGATGTATTAGCAAAAGGATTAAATGTAATGGATACCACTGCTTTTACATTAAGTCAAGAAAATAAATTACCTATTATTGTGTTTGACATGAATAAAGATGGTAACTTGTTAAAAGTTTGCGAAGGCGAAACTATCGGAACAACAGTAACAATATAAGTACAAAGTACAAAATTAGAAGTACGAAGTAAAAATTTAGAGATATGACTGAAGAGATTAACTTTATTTTAGACAGTGCAAAAGAAGCTATGAATGGTTCGATTGCTCATTTAGAAAAAGAATTCTTAAATATTAGAGCTGGAAAAGCTTCGCCTCAAATGCTAGGTGGTGTTTTTGTGGATTATTATGGTTCGCAAACGCCTATTTCACAAGTAGCCAACATCAATGCTCCAGATGCGAGAACATTAACCGTTACTCCTTGGGAAAAAAATATGTTAGGCCCAATTGAAAAAGCAATTATGATTGCTAATTTAGGGTTAAACCCAATGAATAATGGTG
The DNA here is from genome assembly GCF_002422095.1 of Flavobacterium sp. UBA6195. Classification (GTDB taxonomy): domain Bacteria; phylum Bacteroidota; class Bacteroidia; order Flavobacteriales; family Flavobacteriaceae; genus Flavobacterium. Next base: position 6,704 of record NZ_DITB01000128.1, on the reverse strand, counting down.
AAAACATTATCATCAACATTCCTGCTTTAACAGAAGAAAGAAGACGCGACTTAGTTAAACAAGCGAAACACGAAGCTGAAGAAGCAAAAATTGGTATCCGAAATCACAGAAAAGATGCGAACACGGATATCAAGAAAGAAGAAAAAAACGGAACAGCGGAAGACATATGTAAAAAAGCAGAAGAAGATGTTCAAAAATTAACAGATGCGTTCATCAAGAAAATTGAAGAGCTTTTAGCCGTTAAAGAAGCTGAAATCATGAAAGTATAAATTTTAAATCCCGATTCGTAGTCGGGATTTTTTATTTTGAATATCTTTGTAAGAAATAAACCCTTCATGAAATACTTTTGGCTTTTTTTGTGCTTTTTCATTTCTCTTAGTTCTGTAGCACAAACCAAAATTAAAGGACAAGTTATCGACTTTGATTCAAAAGTTCCCATCGCTTTTGCTTCAATTTCTTATGATAATAAAAAATTCAATGCCGATTGGGAAGGGAAATTTACAATTGATGTAAAAGATATCAAAATTCCAGCAAGAATAAATTTTAAAGGATATTATGAAAAGACCTTTTATCCACAAAAGGAAATTCAATTCATTACAATTAAACTTGTTAACGATTTAAACGAAAAGAAAACGGAAATTCACACTGATATTGAAGTAAACAATATTATTAAGAAAGTAATTGAAAACCGAAAGTCAAACGATCCTGAAAAAGGGTTATCGACTTTTCAATATAAAAATTATGAATACCTTCAAATAACCGCAAATCCAGATAGTATTTCTTCTAAAATTGACACCATTTATAAAAAAAGATTCCTGAGAAAACCAACTATTAAATTGGATTCAACGAATTACAAATTCAAAAAATTCTCAGAGAAACAACATTTGTATCAAACAGAAAAAGTAAATTTAATCCAACACCATCAAAAACAAAGCAAAGAAACAATTTTAGCCACAAGAATGGCCGGTTTTGAACAACCTATATATGAATACTTAGGCTTAAAACTCATTTCCTATTCGGTGTATGAAAATCCATTTGAAATACTTGAAATTCCAGTTCAAAATCCAATATCTAACTATGGCAGAAGGTTATACAATTATAAGCTAATTGATACAGTTAAAATAGAAGGCAGAAGCTCGTATCGAATTTATTTTGAACCTAAAAAACTCAATACAAACAGACTAAGAGGATTACTTTATATTGATTCTCAAAATTATGCCATTTCACAAGCCTATTTTAGAATTTATGGAGTAGTAAATATTAATGCGACTTACACATTTGACTATAAAAAAGAATTTGATATCTGGTTTCCAAAAAATCGAAAATTTAGAGTTTCAAAAGGCAACAATCATGAAGATATTAAAATATTAGGAGGAACCATAAAATTCAGCTCTAGTCTAGAAGAAATTGAAAACAATAATGCTACAGATCATGCCTTTGTAATAATTGAATCAACTCCTTTTGATATAGAAATTAATAAAAAAGTTGAAATTTCTAAACCAAGAGTTAAGATTGAAATTCCGGAGAATAGTTTAAAAAGAGATAACGAATATTGGTCCGTTTTTAAAAAGGAGAGTCTAGATAAAAGAAAACTTCGCACCTATACTTCTATTGACAGTTTATCACTTTCCGAAAAAATCGAACATAAAATTTTTCTAGGGCGAAAAATTATTAATGGATATGTTCCTATTTCTATATTTGATATTGATTTAAGAAGTATAGTAAAATACAATAATTTTGAAGGATTCCGTTTTGGTTTAGGCGCAGTAACCAATTCTAAATTATCAAAAAAATACAAAGTTGCTTTCTATGGCGCTTATGGTTTAAAAGATGAGGAATTCAAATTCGGGATTACTCCTTCTTACTTAGCTGATAAAAATTCTGAAACTTGGATAAGTGCATCTTATTCTGAAGACATTTACGAAATTGCTCAAACTAATTTTGTAACTGATTCACGAAGATTCAAAATTTATGATCCACGACCAATTAACATTTCTACTTTCTACAACAACAAAATGAGTTCGGCTTTTATTGAGAGTAAGTTTTTACCAAAAACCTCCAGCTATTTTGGAATTTCTCATAATCAAATTCAGCCTCTTTTTGATTACACATTTATAAATGACGGAAAATCTTATACCAATTACACCATTACTGCATTACAATTAGCAATTCAATGGAATCCGTTCAGTAATTACATGCAAACACCTGTTGGAAAAATTGAATATGAAAAAAGACATCCAAAATTTTCAATTCAGTATACCCAAACATTACCCAATTTACTTGAAAATGATTTCGTTTTCTCAAAACTAGATTTCAAAACTTATTATGAATTGCCATTTTTGTCAGGTCAAAAAAGTTCGATTTTACTACAAACTGGTATAGCATTTGGCGATGTTCCAATTACGCATTTATACAGTATTGTTCCTAATAATTTGAACAGAGATGCCATTCTTCAACGAATAACATTTGCAGGAAAAAACAGTTTTGAAACCATGTATTTTAACGAATTTTTCTCCAACAAATATGCGTCTTTACAATTAAAACATACTTTTAATAAAATTCGTCTTGGATACAAAATTAATCCTGAATTTACAATCGTAACCCGAATGGCTGTTGGTTCAAACAATAAAAATAATCAACACGTTGGAATAGGATATAAAACACTAGAAGACGGTTTTTTTGAAAGTGGAGTTGAATGCAATAAAATCTTCAAAGGTTTTGGCTTAGTTGCCTTTTACAGATATGGCCCCAACCAATTACCAAATTTTGATGACAACATTGCAATTAAAGTATCCTATTATTTAGATTTAGGATTCTAAATTTAACTTAAAAATTACGCTCAACACCAATATTTCAAGCAATTATCCTTACCTTTGCACCCTAATTTTTGAGAGATGTTAAAGTGGTTAAGCACCAGTTTTTGGGATTATATTGCCAGTAGAATTTTAAGAAACCGCGTTTTTTTATTACTTCTTGTTTTACTTTTTACGATTTTCATGAGTTTTCAGTGGAAAAACATGCGTTTTACCTTTACTGAAGCCAATTTATTACCTGATGATCATGAAGTAAACATTCAATACAATTCTTTTTTAGAAAAATTTGGTGAAGAAGGAAATCTAGTAGTATTAGGTTTCAAGGACAAGAATTTCTTTACCGAGAAAAATATAAAAGCTTGGGAAAAATTCATTGCCGAAATCAAGAAAGACAAAGCTGTTGAACTTACCTTATCTATTGAAGATTTAAAAGTACTTGAGAAAGACACATTAGAACAAAAATTCAAATTAGTTCCTTTCATCAATAATGATAGCATATCTAACAATTATCTAAAAGAAAAGGAAAAAGAATTCTTCAATAATTTACCTTTCTATGAAGGTATGCTGTTCAATAAAGAAAGTGGTGCAGTGCGTTTTGCCATTTACATGGATAAAAAAATTGTAAACACACCTGCAAGAAAACAATTTATTGAAAAACATCTTAACCAAGACAGAATTAACGCCTTCGAAAAAGAAACCGGATTAGATCTTCGTGTTTCTGGAATGCCATACATTAGAACACTGAATGCTAATAGCATTATTAGTGAAATTGGATTGTTCGTTGGTGCAGCACTTGGAATTACTTCATTACTATTCTTTTTCTTTTTTAGAAGTTTCAGAGCTACCATGGTTTCCATGTTTGTGGTAATTATTGGCGTAATGTGGTCGTTTGGAACGCTAGGTTTGTTACATTATGAAATAACCGTTTTAACAGCAATTATTCCTCCATTAATCATTGTTATCGGAATTCCTAACTGTATTTTCCTTATCAACAAATACCAGCAAGAAATTAAAAATCACGGAAATAAAGCCAAATCCTTACAACGGGTAATTTCTAAAGTTGGGAATGCTACTTTAATGACGAATTTAACTACTGCTGCTGGTTTTGGAACCTTCATTTTTACAGATAGTAAATTATTGAAAGAATTTGGAGTTGTAGCTTCATTAAACATTGTTTTCTTATTTATACTTTGTTTAATTATCATTCCAATTGTTTATAGTTATATGCCAATGCCTAAAGAGAAACACTTAGCACATTTAGGTAAAAACTATATGGCTAAATTTATTCATTGGATTGAAAACACAATAAGACACCATAGAATTGCTGTTTTTTCAACAGCCATTGGGATTTTAGTGATGGGAATTATTGGAATTTATCAAATTAAAATTTCGGGAAGTATTATTGAAGATATGCCAAAAAAGGCGCCTTTTTACAAAGACATTTTATTCTATGAAAAGGAATTTGATGGTGTTATGCCATTAGAAATTGTTATTGACACTAAAAAACCAAAAGGTGCTTTAAAATCAGTAACATTAAAACGAATAGAAGAACTTCAAGAAACCATTGAAGAAATTCCTGAATTATCAAAACCTGTTTCTATTGTTAATTTAGTCAAATATTCAAAACAAGCTTACTATAACGGAAATCCTGAATATTACGAATTACCTACCAAACAAGAAGAAGCGTTTATTTTATCCTATATAAAAAATTCGACTAAAAAAGGAAACGAAAATATGCTGAAAAGCTATGTTGATAGTACTGGGCAATATGCACGTATCACGACTTTTATGCGAGATATTGGTACAGACAAAATGCAAAAAATTGAAGAACGTTTACAAGACAAAATCAATCACATTTTCCCGAAAGAACGCTATGAAGTTTCACTAACAGGAAAAGCTTATGTTTTTGAAAAAGGAACCCATTATTTAATTGACAATTTAGTACAATCGCTAATTTTTGCTATTGTTTTAATTTCGTTATTAATGGCATACATGTTCCGTTCTTTCAAGATGATAATCGTTTCATTATTACCAAACATATTGCCATTAGTAATGACTGCTGGATTAATGGGTTATTTTGGAATTCCAATTAAACCATCCACCATATTAGTATTTAGTATTGCGTTTGGAATATCAGTAGATGATACGATTCACTTTTTGGCCAAATACCGTCAAGAATTAAAAGCTAATGATTGGAAAATAAAACGTTCTGTCTATGCCACTTTAAAAGAAGCAGGTATTAGTATGTTTTACACTTCAGTGGTATTGTTCTTTGGATTCTCAGTATTTACATTATCTAGCTTTGGCGGAACTGTAGCATTAGGAGGATTAGTTGCTACAACATTACTTTTTGCAATGATTTCAAACCTAATCTTGTTACCAGCATTATTACTTTCGTTAGATAAAACGATTGCTAACCAACAAGAATTTTTAGAACCAACATTAGATATTTTAGCAGAAGATATTGAAGAAGAAAATTCAAACGAGAAATAGTATATTTGCATTATATAATACATAAAGAAATGAAACACTCAAAAGTTATAGACCTTTTAAACAGTACGAAAACACTACATGAAGTAACAGCAAAAGGTTGGGTTAGAACATTTAGAAACAATCAATTTATTGCGTTGAACGATGGTTCAACCATTCATAATATTCAGTGTGTGGTAGATTTTGAAAACACACCAGATGAAACTTTAAAAAGAATAACAACTGGAGCTGCTATTTGCGTTACAGGAACTTTAGCAGAAAGTCGGGGCGCTGGACAAAAAGTAGAAATTCAAGTAACGAAATTAGAAATTTTAGGTGATAGCGATGCGGAGAAATTCCCAATGCAACCTAAAAAACACTCGTTAGAATTTTTACGCGAAAATGCTCATTTACGCGTAAGAACCAATGTTTTTGGAGCAATTATGCGTGTGCGATCAACTTTAGCGTTTGCAGTACATCAATATTTTCAAGAAAAAGGATTTTTCTATGTGAATACGCCTATCATCACAGGTTCTGATGCTGAAGGTGCTGGAGAAATGTTTCAAGTAACTTCTTTGCCAATCGATGGTTCGGCTCCAAGAAACGAAGACGGAAGCATCAACTATAAAGAAGATTTCTTCGGAAAACAAACCAACTTAACCGTTTCTGGACAATTAGAAGGCGAAACTTTTGCTATGGCTTTAGGTCAAATTTATACCTTCGGACCAACATTCCGTGCGGAGAACTCAAACACTTCTCGTCACTTGGCTGAGTTTTGGATGATTGAACCAGAAGTGGCTTTCAATGATTTAGCGGATAACATGGATTTGGCTGAAGATTTCATCAAATACGTTATCAAATATACGGTTGATAAGTGTGGCGATGATTTAAAATTCTTAGAAGCAAGACTTTTAGAAGAAGAAAAGTCAAAACCTCAATCCGATAGAAGCGAAATGTCTCTTTTAGAAAAATTAAGTTTTGTACTTGATAACAACTTCAAACGTGTTTCTTATACAGAAGCTATTGATATTTTAAAAGACTCAACGCCAAATAAAAAGAAAAAATTCCAATACATCATTAACGAATGGGGTGCTGATTTACAAAGTGAGCACGAACGTTTCTTAGTAGAAAAACACTTTAAATGTCCGGTAATTTTATTTGATTATCCAGCAAAAATTAAAGCGTTTTACATGCGTTTGAACGACAACACGGAACCAGGAAAAGAAACTGTTAGAGCAATGGACATTTTATTCCCAGGAATTGGAGAAATTGTTGGAGGTTCGCAAAGAGAAGAGCGTTACGATGTATTAGTAGAAAAAATGAAAGCCTTAGGAATCGACGAAGAAGAACTTTGGTGGTATTTAGACACTAGAAGATTCGGTTCGGCTGTGCACTCAGGTTTCGGATTAGGTTTTGAAAGAT
>NZ_DITB01000046.1 GCF_002422095.1 Flavobacterium sp. UBA6195 | reverse complement strand
TGGAAAACAACTATATCATTCACGCCTCAGGAAAAGTACGAATTGACAGACTAGACCACTTAGGAATTTACAATGCAGAAACAAATCGACATACTCACAAGCTTAGAGTAATTAAGAAAATAATTTAAAAAAAACTGTTAAAAAGGAAGCGAATAAAACTTCCTTTTTTTTATTTCCTTATTTTTGAAAAAACTATTGCAATGAACAGAAGCTTTACTTCATTTTTTATATTTTTTATTTCACTTTCTATTTGGGCACAAGCACCTCAAAAACTCAATTCTGTAGAAATCTACGAACAAATTCAAAAACTAAACTTTTTAGGTAAAGTACTCTATTTAGCAGCACATCCTGATGATGAAAACACAAAACTTATCACCTATTTTTCAAACCATTATCACGCACAAACGGCTTATTTATCCTTAACTCGTGGCGATGGTGGTCAAAATTTAATTGGAACCGAATTGCGTGAAAAATTAGGCGCCATCAGAACTCAAGAATTATTAGCGGCTAGAAGAATTGATGGTGGCGAACAGTTTTTTACCCGTGCTAATGACTTCGGGTTTTCAAAAGAACCGAACGAAACTTTTGCCATTTGGAATAAAGATGAAGTAATGGAAGACGTGATTCAAGTGATGGAAACGTTTCGTCCTGATATCATTGTAAATCGTTTTGCGCACAATACACCAGGAACTACTCACGGACATCACACCGCTTCTGCAATGTTGAGTTTAGAAGCTTATGACATCATAAAACACAAACCAAAACGTATTTTTTTCAATACTTCTTGGTGGTTTTATGGAAGTCAGGAAGCATTTGATGCTGCTGATAAATCAAATTTTCTAGCTATTAATTCTAATGTGTTTTACCCATTAAAAGGAAAAAGCAATAACGAAATTGCCGCTTTAAGTAGAAGTCAACACAAATGTCAAGGTTTTGGAACTTTAGGAACACGTGGTGACGAAATCGAATATTTAGAATTGCTAAAAGGTGATTTACCAAACAGTAATAACTTATTTGAAGGTATCGATACTTCTTGGAACCGTGTGAAAGGTGGCAATGAAATCGGTAAAATTCTATACGAAATTGAAAAGAATTTCAACTTTGGAAACCCTTCTGTTCATATTCCAAATTTGATTCAAGCCTACGATTTGATTCAAAAATTAGAAGATTCACATTGGAAAGAAATCAAAACGAAACAAATTATCAAAATTATTGAAGCTTGTAGCGGTTTGTTCATGGAAGCCATTGCTGATTCAGAAACGATTACAAAAGATAGTAAATTCAATCTTCAATTGGAGGTGATTAATCGTAGTCAATCGAATGTAAAATTGATTTCGATTAATGCCTTAAATATCAAAAATGAAACGCAAAACAAACCTTTGAAAAACAACGAAAAAGTAAGTCTTGAATTCAAAGATGTTGTTCTTGGAAATGCGGTTGATTATTCGAACTTATTTTGGTTAAAAGAACAACAAACGGAAGGTATGTATAAAGTTTCGGATAAATCGATTCGTATTTTACCTGAAATTTCTACTTCATTCCCTGTGATTTTTACTATGGAAATCCAAGGAAAAACCATTGAATTCGTTAAGAATATAAGCTATAAATTCAACAATCCGGATGATGGTGAAACCTATGTTCCTTTTACGATTTTACCTGAATTTACTTCTACTATCGAACCAAAAGTTATTATCTTTAATTCGACCCAACCTAAAGAAATCACAGTAAAAGTAAAAGCACATAAAGCAAACGCTTCGGGAAAATTATCGTTAGCAATTCCAGAAGATTGGAAAATCGAACCTAAAGAAATTCCATTTGCAATTGAAGTAAAAAATGACGAACGTAAATTCACCTTTAAAATATATCCAACGAAAGCAGAAATTACATCCAAAATGGTTGCTCAAATTACCACTTCTAATGGAACGATTTTAGACAAAGAATTGGTTACGATTCAATATCCTCACATTCCAAAACAAACGATTTTAGTAACTTCAGCATCAAAAGTGGTAAAATTAGATATTGCTACAAAAGGTAAAAACATCGGTTATATCATGGGCGCTGGTGATGAAGTCAATAAAAATTTAGAAAACTTAGGTTTCCAAGTGACCAATTTGAATCCAAATGAAATTACTACTGAAAATTTAAAATCATTCGATGCTGTAATTTTAGGAATTCGAGCTTTTAATGTCGTAGACGAATTGAAATTTAAAAATAAAACACTATTCGATTATGTAGCTAATGGCGGAAATGTTATCGTTCAATACAACACAACTAACAATTTGATTACCAAAGAAATAGCACCCTATAACGTAAAACTTTCAAGAGATCGCGTTACCGATGAAAATGCAAAAGTTACTTTCTTAGCACCGAATCACAAAGTGTTAAATCAACCAAATAAAATTACTGAAAAGGATTTCTCAGGTTGGGTTCAAGAGCAAGGATTGTATTATCCAAACGAATGGAGTTCCGAATTTATTTCTATTTTAGCTTCCAACGATCCAAACGAAACACCAAAAAATGGTGGTTTACTAATCGCTAAACACGGAAAAGGAAATTACATTTACACTGGATTAAGTTTCTTTAGAGAACTTCCCGAAGGCGTAAGTGGCGCTTATAGATTATTGGCTAATTTAATTGCACTAGATAAATAATGGAAGAAAAACACCGTTGGAAAAAAAGTTATAGCATTGTACTGATTTTGAATGCTATCTACATTTTAATTTTCTATTTACTAAAAGAAATTTATACCTAATATGGAAAATTTAGATTGGATAGTTTTATCAGTCACTTTATCGTTTATCGTCATTTACGGAATCCTGAAAACCAAAGGAAGCGCCAATGTAAAAGACTATTTATTAGATAATAACGAAACGCCTTGGTTTACCGTTGGGGTTTCGGTTATGGCAACACAAGCAAGTGCGATTACTTTTTTATCAACGCCTGGGCAAGCCTATCATGATGGAATGGGATTTGTGCAATTCTACTTTGGACTTCCGTTGGCAATGATTATAATTGCTTATACTTTTATTCCGATTTACCATCGATTAAAAGTATATACGGCCTACGAATATTTAGAACAACGATTCAACATTGAAACTAGAACTTTAGCTGCAATTTTATTTTTAATTCAAAGAGGTTTAGGTACTGGAATCACTATTTATGCTCCTTCAATTATTTTATCAGCATTATTGGGTTGGAATTTGAACATGCTAAATATCATTATTGGTATTTTAGTAATCGTTTACACTGTAACAGGCGGAACTAAAGCGGTAAATGTTACCCAAAAACATCAGATGTTCGTAATTATGTCGGGAATGTTTATCATTTTCTTTTACATTTTAGCGAATCTTCCTCACGAAGTAGATTTTTCAAATGTACTTCATATTGCAGGGGCGAATGGAAAAATGGACATTCTAGATTTCTCTTACAATCCTGAAACACGTTACACGTTTTGGAGCGGAATTACCGGTGGATTCTTCTTGATGCTCTCCTATTTTGGAACTGACCAATCTCAGGTAGGTCGCTATTTATCTGGAAAATCGGTAAAAGAAAGTCAAATGGGATTAATCATGAATGGAATTTTAAAAGTTCCCATGCAATTTTTCATTCTTTTAACTGGAGTTTTAGTTTTTGTTTTCTTTCAATTTAACGATGCTCCATTGCATTTCAATCCAACAAATGTTGAGAAAGTAAAGGCTTCGGAATACAAAGCAGATTATGAAAATTTAGAAAAAAAGTTAACCCAAATCAACACGGATAAAAAAATTGTGAATCAAATTTATATCGAACAATTAAAACACAATGAATTTGATAATCCCATTCTGAAAAAACAAATGGTTGCGCTTTCTTTGAAAGAAAAAGATTTGCGTGAAGATGCGAAAGAAGTCATTAAAAAAGTAGACGAAAAAACAGAAACTAATGACAAAGATTATGTTTTTCTCTATTTTATATTAAATTACCTTCCAAAAGGACTTTTAGGCTTACTTTTAGCCGTGATTTTCAGTGCAGCTATGTCATCAAGTGCATCTGGATTAAATTCACTTGGCGCTACTTCAGCTATTGATATTTACAAAAGAAATGTAAGTAATAAGTCAGACAAACATTATGTAGTTGCTACACAATATTTTACGGTATTTTGGGGAATTATAGCAATAGGATTTGCTTGTATTAGTTCGTTATTTGAAAATTTAATTCAATTGGTAAACATCATTGGTTCTATTTTCTACGGAACGGTTTTAGGTATTTTCTTGATTGGATTTTATATCAAATATATCAAAGGTAAAGCAGTTTTCATTGGAGCTTGCGTAAGCCAGTTAACCATTTTTTACATCTTCTATTTAGATGTAGTAAGTTACCTTTGGTTAAATTTTATTGGAGCACTTTTAACAATAACGTTATCATTCTTATTTCAAAAATATTATAATAAAGCATAAAAAAATCCCGATATAATCGGGACTTTTTTTTATGTAGCAAATTATTTAGACCATTCAGCAATGCTATCTTTATTCATTTTTTCATAATCAGCATTTCCTGCTTTAACTGATAAAGCTAATGATTCTTTAGCAGTAGCAATAGCTCCTTTTTTATCACCTAATTTTGCCTGAATTAAAGATTTTAATCTCAAATACCAAAAAGGTACATCTTGTCCCTTTGGAGCATTAGTAACTGCCAAATTAACCCAGGTTAAAGCTTTGTTTAAATCTCCATTTGATTGATAATAATATTGAGCTGAAGAAAAATAATCTGCAGCTGAAGGACCTGCTAACGTTTTTTCAATACTTTTCATTGCCATCTCTTGAGTTGGAACAGTAAATGGAATAGTTACCAGAGTTCTTTCCCAAGACAATTCAATTACACCAGAATCATTAGTTAAATTATTCAAGAAAATTGATAAAGATTCTACTGACTTATTCAATGTTTCTGGTTTAACTGTAACTTTCAAAGCTACTTTTGATTCATCCCAATTATCAGGTAATCCCCAATTATTAGTATCTGAATAAAATATTATTTCCCAATTGTCAGCTTTTGGAGTTGAAAATAAAGCATATTTCCCTTTTTTAAGATCTTTTCCAGCAATCTTAACATCTTCACTGAAAGAAATTGTGGTATTAGCATTAGCGCCTGTTCTCCACATTTTTCCGTAAGGCACTAAATCCCCATAAACAGTTCTTCCTTTTGCACTTGGACGTGAATATTCTACTTGAACTGTAGTTAACCCAACAACTTGCTCAACTTTGGCAGAAGGACTCGATTGAGGCGTTTTAACTTGTGCTTCAACCATAAAATTGGCTAATATAACAGCCAACATAACAATAATTTTTCTCATAGATTTTTGTTTTTAAGATGCCCAAATTTACAAATTGTGAACAAATCAAATGTTAATTAATACTTAAATGATATTTTTTTGTTTAATTTATAACTAAAAAGTTTAAACAATTTAATACTTTTACAAAAAAAATAAAATGAAAATATATCGATTACATACCAAACAAAATTTACCTATTAGCATTGACAAAGCTTGGGAACTTCTATCTGATCCAAAAAATTTGCAATTAATTACTCCAGATTATATGGGATTTAAAATCCTCTCAGGAGCAGACAGACCAATGTTTCCTGGGCAAATTATACAATATATAGTTACTCCTGTTTTAGGAATTCCAACCAAATGGGTGACCGAAATCACGCATGTTGTGGACAAACAGTATTTTGTAGACGAACAGCGTTTTGGTCCCTATGCATTGTGGCATCACAAACATTTTATCAAAGAAATTCCAGGTGGAGTTGAAATGGAAGATATTGTAGATTATAAAGTGCCTATGGGAATTTTAGGTCAATTGGTCCACCCTATTTTAGTGAAACCAAAATTAGATGAGATATTTGAATACCGAAGAAAAAAATTAATCGAACTATTTGGTGAATTTAAAGGATAACATCATGAAAAATATATTATTAATTGGTGGTTCTTACGGAATTGGATTAGCCATAGCAAAAGAACTACAATTTGAAAATAACGTTTATATCGCTTCGAGAAGTAATGAAAACTTAGCCGATGTAAAAGCAACTCATATTACATTCGATGCAACAAAAGATGCTATAGACACTTCTCAATTACCTGCTGTAATTGATGGTTTAGTTTATTGTCCAGGAAGTATCAATTTAAGACCTTTTAAAGGATTAAAACCAGAAGCTTTTGAAACCGATTTACAAATTAATTTCATAAGTTTGGTAAAAGTAATTCAATC
>NZ_DITB01000059.1 GCF_002422095.1 Flavobacterium sp. UBA6195 | reverse complement strand
TGTAAAATGAATTATTTCTTTTTCAAGAATTCATCAACTTCCTCTGGAGTCATAACTGATTCAACGAAAGTATAAGCACCAGTTTTTGGAGACTTAACCATTTTGATAGCTTTAGTTAATCTTTTAGAAGCTGTTTGTAAAGTTGCTACGGTTTTCTTTGCCATGACTTATCTTATTTAATTTCTTTGTGAACAGTTACTCTTTTTAAGATTGGATTAAATTTTTTAATCTCTAATCTATCTGGAGTGTTTTTTTTATTTTTTGTAGTAATGTAACGAGATGTTCCAGGAACTCCTGAAGTTTTGTGCTCTGTACATTCTAAAATAACTTGGATTCTATTACCTTTCTTTGCCATTTTGATCTATGTTTTAAGGATTATACAGATTTAACAAATCCGTTAGCTTTTGCATTTTTCAATACAGCAGCAATTCCATTTTTATTAATCGTTTTTAAAGCAGCAGTTGAAATTTTCAACGTTACCCATCTATCTTCTTCAGGAATATAAAAACGTTTTTTAACTAAGTTAACAGAGAATTTTCTCTTTGTTTTATTCATAGCGTGAGAAACATTGTTTCCAACCATCGCCCTTTTACCTGTAAGTTCACAAACTCTTGACATTATTTCTAATCTTTATTTCGTTATCTAAAATCAGGGTGCAAAGAAACGAAATCCATTTCATATACACAACTATCTTTTGCTATTTTTTTAAAATTTCTTTATAAATTAATTCAAGACCTTTACCTATCGTTCTATCAATGACTTTTTCACGAGGTTGCCCAAAGTTAAATTCTTCTACAAAAACTTCATCAGGAGTAGCAATTCCTATAAAAACAGTTCCTAATTCTGCTCCACCTGATTCTTTTGTGGGTCCAGCATTTCCTGTAGTGGCGATTGCATAATCAGAATTCATCATTATTTGAATCGATTTAGCCATTTCAGAAGCTACCTCAGAACTTACTACTCCATGTTTTATAATCAAATTTTCATCTATATCTAAAACATCTATTTTAGCCTGAGTAGCATAACTCACTACACTTCCTCTAAAATATTTTGAAGCTCCAGGCACGGCTGATAAAGTTGCTGCAATTTTTCCGCCGGTACAACTTTCTACTGTTGAAATTGTTAATCTTTTTTCGGTCATTAATCTTCCTAAGACTACTTCTATTGAATCGTCTTCATTATAACCTACAATTATATCATGAATTAATAAATCGAGTTTTTCGACCTGATTTTTTATTTCAGTTTTTAAAACTTCTTCATTTGTTCCTCTTCCCGTTAAACGCAAACGAACCTTCCCTGGGCTTGGCAAATAAGCTAACTTAATGAAATCAGGTAAATTATTTTCCCATTCCTCAATTTGCTCTGCAATCATGCTTTCACCACGACCATATGTCATAATAGTCTGATGTACAATATATGGACGTTCAAACTTTTGAACCAAATTTGGAATTACCTCATTATCAATTAAATATTTCATTTCGTAAGGAACTCCCGGCAAAGAGATAAAAACCGTATTTTCTTTTTCCATCCACATCCCAGGTGCCGTTCCTACTTGATTAAAAAGTACTTTTGCTTTGGTTGGCACTAATGCTTGATCTCTATTAATTTGCGTAATTGGTCGCTTATAAATTCCTTCAATAATAGATTTTACGTGAACTAAAACCGCTTCATTTTCCACCAAAGTATCCTTAAAATAATCACAAAAAGTCTTTTTGGTAATATCATCTTTTGTTGGTCCTAATCCACCCGTTACAATAACAACTTCTACTTTATTTTGAAGCGAATGAAACGTATCTAAAATATGTTGTTTTTCATCAGAAATGGATACCATTTCATACGTTGCAATCCCTATTTTATCGAGGGCTTTTGCAATATAAGAAGAGTTTGTATCAATAATTTGGCCAATAAGAATTTCATCGCCAATTGTAACTATAGCAGCTTTCATTTTAAATATTTATAAATTGGGGAATTTTTTAAAATAAGAATCTTACAGTTTGAAATCTTTTTTAATTTCTTTAACCGCCAAATCAATTCTCTCCTTTAAGGATTTGAAAACTTCTTTAATTTCTTTTCTTTTTCCTTCAACTCTAGTCCAAGCCATTATCTGAAGGTTTTCTTCATAAGCCAAATCCATACCTAACAGATCTAAAGTAGGTTTAATTTTATGACATGAAGAATAGGTTCTTGCATAATCCTTATCATCTATTGCACATTTTATAGATTTAATTTCAGCCGGAACCTCTTCTAAAAACAAAGTAACAATCTGCAAAGCAAATTCAATATCATTTTCTGAGATTTCATACACTTTCGCTAAATTATATTGTAATGCCATAACTACCTAATTTGAATTTTAAACATCGACTTACCTTCAATAAAACCTTCTAAAACATCTCCTTCCGTTACCTTAGCAACACCTTTAGGAGTTCCTGTAAAAATTATATCTCCTATTTTTAATGTAAAATATTGAGAAATATACGAAATTAACTCGTCTATTTTCCACAACATTAAATTTGTATTGCCTTCTTGAACGATTACTCCATTTGATTTTAACTCAAAGTTAATATTTTCCAATGAAGAATAATCTTTTTTCGATGTAAAGTTTCCTATTACCGCTGAATGGTCAAATGCTTTTGCTTTTTCCCAAGGTAATCCTTTCTCCTTCAACTTACTCTGAACATCTCGGGCTGTAAAATCGATTCCTAAACCAATTTCTTCATAATATTTATGAGCAAACTTAGCATCAATATGTTTTCCTACTTTACAAATCTTAACCAAAATTTCCACTTCATGATGAATGTCATTACTAAAAGCTGGAATTACAAACGGATTTTTATTAGGTAAAATAGAAGAATCCGGTTTCATGAAGATAACCGGTTCTGTTGGTCTTTCATTGTTTAACTCCGAAATATGGTCAGCGTAATTGCGTCCAATACAGATTATTTTCATAATTCTAGTGATTAGTAAGTAGTGAAAAGTAATTAGCGACTATTCACTAATTACTTTTCACTAATCACTTTATTTAGTATTTAACTTTCTCAATTTAATTCCTGTCAAAACCTTTTTAGTATATAATGGAAAATCAGCATTTTGAATCCAACCAAAATAACCTGGTTCCTTATCAAAAACTTCTTCCACTAAAGCTCCTTTATGTTTTCCAAAGGTAAAAATTTCTTTCCCTTCATTATTTAAAGCAATAAATCCTGCAAAATCAACTGATTTTTTACGTGTTGTGAATTCAGCTAACGATTTCATATCGTTTTCTAAATTCTCGTAACGATCCAATTGCGCTTTTAAGATTTCGTAAGTTGCCATCGTATCCGCTTCAGCACTGTGAGCATTTTCTAAACTTTGTCCGCAATAGAATTTGTAAGCCGCACTTAAAGTACGTTCTTCCATTTTATGGAAAATCGTTTGAACATCAACAGAAACTCGGTTTTTCATATCAAAATCAACTTCTGCACGTAATAATTCTTCAGCTAAAAGTGGAATATCGAATCGATCCGAATTAAATCCAGCCAAATCCGAATCTTTAATCATATTATGAACTTGAGATGCTAATTCCTTAAAGGTTGGCTCGTTTGCTACTTTTTCATCCGTAATTCCGTGAACCGCTGTAGTTTGTGGCGGAATGGGAATGGTAGGATTTACCAACCAAGTTTTACTTTCTTTATTTCCGTTTGGATATACTTTAAATATTGAGATTTCTACAATTCGGTCTCTTGCTACATCAATTCCAGTAGTTTCAAGGTCGAAAAAGCAGATAGGGCGTGTTAATTTTAATTCCATAGCGATTTTATATGTGACAAAGATAGAAAAACCCGATAGCTTTTAAAACTATCGGGTTTACATTTATAAATTATTCTCAGATTAGAAATCTCTGTTTACATCAAAAGCTTCTAAATATTCAGCTACACGTTTCACAAAACTTCCTCCTAACGCCCCATCAACAACTCTATGGTCATATGAATGCGATAAGAACATTTTTTGACGGATTCCAATGAAATCACCTTCTGGAGTTTCGATAACTGCAGGCACTTTTCTGATAGCACCTAAAGCTAAAATACCTACTTGTGGTTGGTTGATAATTGGTGTTCCAAAAACAGAACCAAAAGTTCCTACGTTTGTAACTGTATAAGTACCACCTTGAGTATCGTCTGGTTTTAATTTTCCAGCTTTTGCACGGTTTCCTAAGTCGTTAACTGCTTTTGCCATCCCAACTAAGTTTAATTGGTCTGCATTTTTAATTACAGGAACAATTAAGTTTCCGTTTAGTAACGCTGCCGCCATTCCTAAGTTAATATTTTTACGCTTGATGATAAATTCACCATCAACTGAAATATTCATTCCTGGGAAATCTTTCAATGCTTTTGCTACCGCTTCCATAAAAATTGGCGTAAAAGTTAACTTCTCACCTTCTCTCTTTTCGAAAGCATTTTTAACTTTATCTCTCCATTTTACAATGTTAGTAACGTCAACTTCAATAAATGACTGAACGTGAGCCGAAGTTTGAACCGATTCTACCATGTATTTCGAAATCAACTTACGCATTCTGTCCATTTCAACAATCTCATCACCACCGTTTACAGAAACTGGAACTGTTGAAGTTTCAGGTTTCACGTTTGAAGTTGGTTTTGTTTCCAATACAGGCTGAGCACTTGCTACTGAAGACTGAACACTAGTTTGACTTCCTCTATTTTTGATATAATTTAATAAATCTTCTTTATTAACGCGGCCATCTTTACCAGAACCAGCAATAGATTCTAATTCTGCTAATGAAATTCCTTCTTCTTTCGCAATGTTTTTAACTAAAGGTGAAAAGAATTTATCTGATGCAGAAAAATCAGCTGGTGCTACAGTTTCTTTTGCTACTTCAACTGCTTTCGCAACTTCTGCAACTGCAACTGGCACTTCTGCTTTAACTTCTGGAGTTGATGCAACTGCACTACCTTCGGTTTCGATAATAGCGATTGTTTGTCCCACTTGAACTACATCATCGGTATTAAATAAAATTTCAACAAGTGTTCCTGCAACTTCTGAAGGCACTTCACTGTCTACTTTATCAGTAGCAATTTCAAGTACTGCTTCGTCCATTTCAATTTTATCACCAACTTTTTTTAACCAGTTAGTAACTGTTGCTTCTGCAACACTTTCACCCATTTTAGGTAATTTCAATTCAAACTTTGCCATATCTTTAAACTAAAGTTGTGTTTTTGTATTTGGTTTGCAAAAATACTAATTTTTCGTTCGTTTTTCCAAGAATTCAATAATTTTTTACAACAAAATTATTTGTCCTCTATCATTCGAATTATTGCTTCCAATTAGGTAATTCGAACTCGAAATATAATTCTTAAAACTTAGATTTTTACTCTTATTTAACTGCATAAAAGTAATAATTTCAGCAAAACTAAAAGTAGTCGTATCAAATATTATTTCAATGTTTTTTTGTTGCTGATTTACAAATTGATTAAAATCAGACAAATAAGTTGTTTTTTGAGGAAGATTTATTCTTAAATTCCCTTTTGAAAAAATGACGTATTCCTCAATAATTCGAACTTCATTCTTTTGTTGATTCTTCTTCAAAAGACTAAAAACAAAACTTCCCACTTGCATCATCACATCAAAAAACCATGATTTATTGAAGTGTTTTTTATAGAAAAATTGCATCGCTTCTCTGAAACGTTTCATATAGGTTCCATCGCGAACGGTACTTTCTCCTTTATAATGAATCACCGAAGTTTCATGAAAATAATAATTCGATTTTCCTGTTTTCAAAACTAAATAACTCAAATCGATATCATCCGAATACATAAAGCAATTTTCATCAAAACCACCAACTTTGAGATACAATTCGCGTTTCATCATCATAAAAGCTCCAACTAAAATATCCACTTTTCCTGATTCGTTTTCTGATAAATGTTGGGCGTAATATTTTCCGAAATAATTCGAAATTTTATACAATCCGAAAATCTTGGTAAAAGCCACCCAAGGAGTTGGAACACCACGTTTACTTTCGGGAAGAAAATTTCCAGCGCCATCGATTAATTTACAACCAATAATACCAATGTTCAGTTGCCAGTTTTTAGTGTTCAGTATTTTAGAAAACGTATCCTCCGCAACCACAGTATCTGGATTCAAAATACAAACATAATCGCCTTTCGCTTGAGCGACCCCTATATTATTTCCTTTTGGGAAACCTAAATTAGCTGCGTTTTCAATGAGTTTGATGTGCGGAAATTTGGTTTTCATCATCTCACAACTATCATCTGACGAAGCATTATCAATGATAATAATCTCACCATCAATGTCTTCCAATGCTTTTTGAACACTGAGCACACATTGCTCTAAAAAATAGCGCACATTATAGTTGAGAATGATTACGGATAGTTGCATTATAAAAGTGAAATTAAATCTTGGGGATTTTTCAAATTATTCCAAAACAATAACAACTCAATTATATTTGAATCTTTATCTATTTTGTAAAATAATGTCGTTTGTTTAGATATTGACAAAGAATAAAAATCATTATAACTTATTTTACCAATTAATGGATTTAAAACTATTCTTTCTATTTCTTCAACAACAAGCTTTTCGAACTTAACAACTTCTTTTGAATTCCATTTGAGATAAATAAAATCAATTTCCTCATGATATGAATTTTTAGCAGTTGAAGTCCATATTACTTTAAAATTCATTTCAAAAATGGATATTTTTCTTTAGTCATTCGCATAACCTCTTCGTGTGTGAATGTCTTTCCTTCTTCAATTTCTTTGATGGATTTTTCAAGTAATTGAACCAAAACAGGATGTAATTCTTCGGAAGTAGCCTCACTCTTTGCGGTTACTTCGTAAGCTTCTATTGGTTCTTCTATTTTATTTTTCTTTTTGGAAGTCATAAAATGCATTTTCACAAAGTTAAGAAATAATCTATAATCTTTAATTACAATAAACTATTTTTGCACTTCTAAATTCTAACTTCAGAATTCTAAATTATAAGAATGAATTACCTATCAGTCGAAAATATCTCAAAATCTTATGGCGAACGTGTTTTGTTTGACAACGTTTCGTTTGGAATTAACAAAGATCAAAAAATAGCTTTTATCGCTAAAAACGGTTCGGGAAAGACCACCATTATGAACATGATTAATGGTTTGGACGAGCCCGATACTGGTCAAGTTATTATTCGAAAAGAGATTAACATGGCATTTTTGTCGCAAAACAATAATTTGCAAGATGAATTAACCATTGAAGAAAATATTTTTGCTTCGGATAATGAAATTCTGAAAGTAATTGAACGCTACGAAAAAGCTTTAGAAAACCCGAATGACGAAGAAGCTTATCAAAGAGCTTTTGATGATATGGACCGCCATAACGCTTGGGATTTTGAAACGCAATTCAAGCAAATTTTGTACAAACTGAAGTTGGAAGACTTGAAAATGAAAGTCAAAAACATGTCGGGTGGACAAAAAAAGCGTTTGTCATTAGCGATTATTTTGATTAGCAAACCCGATTTATTAATTTTAGACGAGCCAACCAATCACTTAGATTTAGAGATGATTGAATGGTTAGAAGATTATTTTGCTAAAGAAAACATCACTTTGTTTATGGTTACGCACGACCGTTTCTTTTTAGAACGTGTTTGTAATGAAATCATCGAATTAGATAACGGAAAAATATACCAATACAAAGGGAATTATTCCTATTATTTAGCCAAAAAAGAAGAACGTTTGGCTTCAGAAAATGCTACTATAGACAAAGCGCAAAACTTATTCGTAAAGGAATTGGCTTGGATGCGTCGTCAACCAAAAGCAAGAACTACCAAATCGAAATCGCGTCAAGATGATTTTTATAAAATCAAAGCAGTTGCCGAAAGTCGCAGAAAAGAAAATGTTGTAGAGCTCGAAATCAACATGGAGCGCATGGGAAGCAAGATTATAGAAATGGTAAAAGTGCATAAAAAATTCCCTGACAGAACCATTTTAAACGAATTTTCCTATTCTTTTCAACGTGGTGAACGCATTGGAATAATTGGTAAAAACGGAACAGGAAAATCGACTTTCTTGAACATTTTAACCCAAACCATGCAACCTGATTCGGGTAAAGTAATTATTGGTGACACGATTAAAATTGGCTATTACACCCAAAGTGGAATCAATCCAAAACCAGGTCAAAAAGTTATCGATATCATCAAAGAATATGGCGAATATATTCCGTTGACGAAAGGGAAAATCATTTCGGCTTCACAATTATTGGAACGCTTTTTATTTGATGCCAAAAAACAATACGATTACGTTGAAAAATTAAGTGGTGGCGAATTGAAACGTTTGTATTTATGTACGGTTTTAATTCAAAATCCCAATTTCTTGATTTTGGATGAGCCAACAAATGATTTGGATATTGTAACTTTAAATGTATTAGAAAGTTTTCTTTTAGATTATCCAGGCTGTTTGTTAGTGGTGAGTCACGATAGATATTTCATGGATAAAATCGTAGATCACTTATTTGTTTTTAGAGGTGAAGGTGAAATTGAAGATTTCCCAGGAAATTACTCGGATTTTAGAGCGTATGAAGATTCGGCTGAACCTAAAGTTTTGAATTCGGTAAGTACTGAAAAAACAAATTGGAAAGAAAAGCAAACGGCTTCAACTGGTTTGAGTTTCAATGAACAAAAGGAATTCAATAAAATTGAAAAAGAAATCAAAGATTTAGAATACAATAAAAAACAAATCGAACAAGAATTCGCCGACGGAAAAGTTTCAGATGATAAAATTGAAGCCAAAGCAAACGAATTACAAAAAATCATCAAATCTTTAGAAGAAAAAGAAGAGCGCTGGTTTGAACTATCGAGTAAAATGGAGTAAAGTTTCACAATGTAACACTAAGTTTAACACAAAGTGTCACTAAGTTTTTTTTCTTATAATTCCTTTGTGTAGCTTTGTGCCAAACTTTGTGAAACTTCGTGTTACAACAAATAAAATCATACCTAAAATTCCTTCTTAATTCCAAAAACGAACATGGAGTGCATTCGCCATTTGTGTTTGATTTGGTTACGAAATGTTTTTATGATACTACCAAATATCCAGAATACGAAGTATTAAAATCGTATCGAAAATCGCTTTTAGAAAATAAAAACACAATTGAAGTTACCGATTTTGGTGCAGGTTCAAGAGTTTTTAAATCGAATACAAGAGAAATTTCAAAAATTGCACAAACTGCTGGAATTACTCCAAAAAATGCAGAATTTCTTTTTAGAATCGTTCGCTATTTTCAACCAAAAAGCATTTTAGAAATTGGAACTTCTTTAGGATTAGCGACTTCTGCACTTTCATTGGGAAATAAAAATTCGGACATTATCACTTTAGAAGGTTGTCCGAATACGCAAAAGCAAGCACAAATTCAATTACAAGGGCAAAATTCAAATTTTCAAAACGTTGAATTTGTCAATACAGAATTTTCAAGCTATTTCAAAACCCTTAACCTTTCACCCATCACCCATCACCTAATTTATTTCGATGGCAACCATTCCAAAAAAGCGACTTTAGATTATTTTGAGGCTTTACTCCCAACGATTTCAAATGATTCCGTTTGGATATTCGATGACATCCATTGGTCATCTGATATGGAAGAAGCTTGGGAAATCATAAAAAACCATCCAAAAGTTTCCGTTACGATTGATACTTTTCAATGGGGAATTGTGTTTTTTAGAGCTGAACAAGAAAAAGAACATTTCATCATCAATTCGAGTAAAACCATAAGTTCTCACTTGTTTGAAAGAATTCGTTTTTAGTTGTAACAAATTCCTTTCTTTTTCTACTTATAATAGTGTTATATCAATAATATTGTCATCTCGAGCGAAGTCGAGAGGCTAAATTCTAATTTCATTATGGCAAATCCGTTAATTAAAATAACCAATATCAAAAGAGATTTCCCTTTAGGAAACGAAATCGTGTATGTTTTAAAAGGCATCGATTTAGAAATCAATAAAGGCGAATATGTAGCTTTAATGGGACCTTCTGGTTCTGGAAAATCCACTTTGATGAATATTTTAGGTTGTTTAGACACGCCAACTTCTGGAACTTATGTTTTGAACGGAAAACATGTAAGTGAAATGCAAGACGATGAATTGGCAGGAATTCGTAATAAAGAAATTGGATTCGTTTTTCAAACATTCAACTTAATGCCTAGAACAACGGCTTTGGATAATGTGGCTTTACCAATGGTATACGCGGGTCATTCTAAATCGGAACGTGTGGAACGCGCTACTGAAGTACTGACACAAGTTGGTTTGAACGATAGAATGGATCACAAACCAAATCAGTTATCGGGTGGTCAACGTCAGCGTGTAGCGGTGGCAAGAGCTTTGGTAAACAAACCTTCTATCATTTTAGCCGATGAGCCTACCGGAAACTTAGACAGTAAAACTTCGGTGGAAATTATGAATTTATTCAACGAAATTCACGCCAATGGAAACACTGTAATCTTGGTAACGCATGAAGAAGATATTGCAGCCTACGCACACAGAATCATTCGTTTACGTGACGGACTTATTGAAAGTGACACGATGAATCCTAATATTAAAAAGTAAGTTAAAAACATAACTTTTAAACCTGTCTCGATTTACATCCTGACAGGTTTTTTCTTGAAATCCTTTTCAAATTATTACCTTTGCCACAAAATTGCCAAAATGACTTTTTCCGACTACTCTAAAGAATTTTCACAAAACTTAAAACTCGCCTACCCTATTATTTTAGGAATGTTAGGTCATACCGTTGTTGGAATTGTGGATAATATCATGGTGGGAAAATTAGGCCCAACCGAATTAGCAGCTGTGTCATTAGGAAACAGTTTTGTGTTCATTGCGATGTCTTTGGGAATTGGATTTTCAACTGCTATCACACCTTTAGTTGCCGAATCTGATGGAAAAAATGATGTAGCTGGTGGTCGTTCTGCGTTTCATCATGGGTTGTATTTGTGTACGATTTTAGGTGTCGCTTTATTTACCTTGATTTTCTTTTCGAAACCTCTTATTGCATACATGGGGCAACCCGAAGCTGTAGTAGAAATGGCAAAACCCTATCTTGATATCGTTGGTTTTTCGTTAATTCCGCTAATTATGTACCAAGCGTACAAACAATTTGCTGATGGATTGAGCGAAACAAAATATTCAATGTGGGCAACCATTATTGGAAATATTACCAACGTTACATTAAACTATTTTTTAATCTATGGAATTTGGATTTTTCCACAATTAGGTATCGTTGGAGCAGCCATTGGAACTATTGCTTCTCGATTTGTGATGTTAGGTTTTATGCACTACATGATGAATTTAAAACCGAAATTCCATCCCTATTTTAAAGGATTTAGCTTAAAAGAAATTAAGAAAGAAGTCAACCAAAAAATCATTAAAATTGGAATGCCTTCTGCCATGCAAATGTTTTTTGAAGTCGCTTTATTTACTGGAGCCATTTGGTTATGTGGAATGATTGGAACAACAAGTCAGGCAGCGAATCAAATTGCGTTGAGTTTGGCTTCGTTAACCTTCATGTTTGCCATGGGATTGAGCGTTACAGCTATGATTCGTATTGGAAACCAAAAAGGATTAAATGATTATGTTACCTTACGAAAAGTAGCAATTTCCATCTTCTTACTAACGGTAATTATCGAAGTGGTTTTCGCCTTATTATTTGTGTTATTACACACAAGTTTACCCTATATTTTCGTAGATATCAATGATGTGAAAAACCTAACCGAAAACTTAGAAGTAATCGCAATTTCGGCTAACTTACTTTTAGTAGCGGCTGTTTTTCAAATTTCAGATGGTTTACAAGTGGTGGTTTTAGGAGCGCTTCGTGGTTTGCAAGATGCGAAAATCCCGATGTATATTACGTTTGTAGCCTATTGGGTAATTGGATTTCCAATCTCAATATATTTAGGATTAGAAACCGAATTAAAAGCCATTGGTGTTTGGATTGGACTTTTAGCTGGATTAACAGCAGCCGCGATATTTTTGTATATTCGCTTTAATTACTTAACGAAAAAACTAGTTCAAGGGCAAACTCAAGAACAAGTTCAATTACAATAATAAAAAGAAATTTAAAACATAAAAACATGAACTTACCAAAATTTGTTATCGGAGACAATACCGATTTTCCAGAAGATATTTTCGTAATCCATTTAGAATATCCAAGATTCGTAATCAATTTAAAAGATGACGAAGTAGAATTTTTAGAAGACATCGAAGAAGAAGATGAAAAAGAATTAGAATCAGAAATGGAACATTTAATTACCATTGCTGGTGAATTCTACGATAGAGAAATTGAAAGATACGAGCAAGAATAATCTTTGATTATGATTCCGTAGAAACAAGTCGCGACTTGATCCCTACCTGTCATTATTAAAATACCGTTCCAACAAATTCATAGCCGCTGCAAAAGGTGAAATTTCATTGTTTTGCACGGCTTTTTTATTTTCTTCTAATAATTGAATGATATTCGGATGATTATAAAAATGTGATTTCAATTGTTCATTAATCGTTTCCATCATCCAAAATTGGTTTTGATTTTGACGTTTTTCTTCGAAATAATGATTTGCTTTTACCAATTCAAAATATTCGGAAATAATGTCCCAAATCGCATCAATTCCTGTTTTCTCATAAGCACTACAAGTCGTCACTTTCGGAATCCAACCTGAAGATTTGGCTGGAAATAAATGTAAGGCTCTATTAAATTCGGTTTTCGCTAATTTGGCTTTCGCAACATTATCGCCATCGGCTTTATTGATTACGATTGTATCCGCCATTTCCATGATACCGCGTTTAATACCTTGTAATTCATCGCCAGCACCTGAAATTTTCAACAATAAAAAGAAATCTACCATACTGTGAACAGCAGTTTCGCTTTGCCCTACTCCAACGGTTTCAATAATAATCGTATCAAAACCACAAGCTTCACACAAAATAATAGTTTCACGCGTTTTTCTAGCAACGCCACCTAACGTGTCACCTGAAGCACTTGGTCGAATATAAGCGTTTTCATCTTTTACCAATTCTTCCATTCGGGTTTTATCGCCCAAAATACTTCCGTGACTAATAGACGAACTTGGGTCAACCGCTAACACGGCTACTTTTTTCCCGATAGAAGTTAAATATTTTCCAAAAGCTTCAATAAACGTACTTTTTCCAACACCTGGAACACCTGTAATTCCAATTCGAACGGAGTTATTAGCATGTGGCAAACATCCTTTTATGACTTCATTCGCTTTCGCTAAATGTTCAGGATTTGTGCTTTCAACTAAAGTAATGGCACGACTCAAAGCGGTTTTATCACCTTTTAAAATTCCAGATATCAGTTCATCAGCCGAAGGTTGTTTTCTTCGAAATTGTTGAATTTGATGTGCCACAACACTACTCAATGTTTCAGGTTGTTCCACGCCGTGAATTTCTGAAAGTGCCGATTTTTTATTAGGTGTTTTCAAAAGAGTTTTGCTTTGTGTAAAAATACAAAAAATGTAGGAATATAAAACATCGAAATCTCAAGGTTTAATTACCTTTGTATTCTCGATTTTCGACATATGGAAAACATCATTCTTTTATTTTTATGTTTGATTTTAGGGATTGCACTTCAAAAAGTACCGCAATTTCCTAAAAACGCCTATCAAAGTTTGAATCAATATGTGATTTACGTCTCGCTTCCGGCTATGGCGTTGTATTATATTCCAAAAATTACGATTTCATTAGCTTTACTTTATCCATTAGGAATTGCGTGGTTAGGTTTCGGATTATCGTTTGTATTTTTCTATACTTTGGGAACGTATTTCAAATGGTCTAAAAAATTAATTGGCTGTTTGATTTTGACTGGTGGATTGAGCAATACTTCTTTCGTAGGATTTCCAATTATCGAAGCTTTGTATGGTGCAGACGGATTGAAAACCGCTATCATTGTTGACCAACCCGGTTCATTCGTAGTCGTAACTACCTTAGGAATTTTAGTCGCAGCGAGTTTTTCAAGAGGTAATTTAAGTACTTCTGAAATCTTGTTGAAAATTGTAAAATTTCCTCCTTTTATCGCTTTTACGATTGCACTTTGTTGCACACTATTTTCATTAGAATTTCCTGAAGCATTGCAAAACTCGTTTTTAAGAATTGGAAATACGGTAACTCCAGTCGCTTTAGTTGCTGTTGGATTGCAATTAAAAATTGATACCCGAAGTAAACATTGGCGTTTTCTAACGTTAGGATTACTTTTTAAATTGATATTGATGCCGACTTTTTTCTTCTTACTATACAAAATCGCATTAAACGGAAAAGGTTTAGAAATTGATGTTTCTATCATGGAATCTGCCATGGCACCAATGATTACGGGAGCGATTTTAGCCTCTAACTACGGATTAAAACCGAAATTAAGCAGCATGATGATTGGGATTGGAATTCCGTTGTCGTTGATTACTATTGCTATTTGGTATTGGGTTTTAAGTAGTTTTTAATATCTTTACTTTTCAATTTTACACTATGAATCCAGAAATATTATTTGCGCTTGAAAACATTGTAGGTTCGGCTTATATTTTTACTGATGAGGCTACTCGAAAAACGTATGGTCATGATGAAACGGAAGATTTGAGTTTTCCGCCTCATGTTGTGGTGAAACCTGCGAATGCTGAAGAAGTTGCGCAAATTTTAAAAGTTTCCAACACTTATAAAATTCCGACTACGCCAATTGGTGCGCGTACAGGTTTGAGTGGTGGCGCTTTATCGATTTATGGTGGTATTGCGATTTCAATGGAACGCTTTAATAAAATCATTGAAATTGATGAAAAAAATTTACAAGTTACCACAGAACCAGGTGTAATCACACAAGTTTTACGAGAAGCGGTTGCTGAAAAAGGCTTGTTTTATCCCGTAGATCCAAGTAGTATGGGAAGTTGTTTTATTGGTGGAAACATAGCTGAAAATTCAGGTGGTGCGAGAGCTTTGAAATATGGTGTTACGAAAGATTATGTACTAAATTTAGAAGTAGTTTTACCAACAGGCGATATCATTTGGACAGGTGCGAATACCTTGAAAAATTCGACAGGTTATAACCTAACGCAATTGATGGTTGGTAGCGAAGGAACTTTGGGAATCGTAACTAAAATTGTATTGAAATTATTACCTCAAAACAAACATAACTTATTGCTTTTGGTTCCGTTTTATAAAGCAGAGCAAGCATGTGAAGCGGTTTCAGCAATTTTTAGAGCCGGAATTGTGCCAAGCGCTTTAGAGTTTATGGAACGCGATTCTATTGATTGGACTTTAAAATTTGTAGATGGCTTAAATGTGGAAGTCAAAGAAAACGTTCAAGCGCATTTGTTGATTGAAGTAGATGGAAATTATCCAGAAATTTTGATGCAAGAAGCCGAACAAATTTTGGCAGTCGTAGAGCAATTTGAAATTGACGAAGTATTATTTGCCGACACCGAAGAACAAAAAAATGCCCTTTGGAAAATGCGTCGCTCTGTAGCGGAAGCGGTGAAAGCGAATTCGATTTATAAAGAAGAAGATACCGTTGTGCCAAGATACGAATTACCAAAACTATTAAAAGGCATCAAAGAAATTGGAGCGAAATATGGTTTTCAATCGGTGTGTTATGGACATGCGGGCGATGGTAATTTACATGTAAACATCATCAAAGGCAACATGTCTGATGACAATTGGAAAACCGAAGTTCCTAAAGGAATTCGTGAGATATTTGAATTGACAGTTAGTCTAAAAGGAACGCTTTCTGGCGAACACGGTATTGGTTTAGTACAAAAAAACTACATGGATATTGCGTTTTCAAAAGTACATTTGGAATTAATGGAACGCATCAAAGCCATTTTTGACCCAAATAATGTATTGAATCCTGGAAAGATTTTTCCGGATGGGGAATAATTAAAAAATTACTTATTCAAAAACTCCACCAAATTCGCATCCGCATTTTTAAACGTTGGCGGTTGTTCGATAATACTGGCTACGCGCTTTTTGTTTAATTTCATGGTAATATCGGCTTCGGTTGTAAATAACAGAGCTGATAAAAATGGGTTGTTGATGTGCGGAATTAACTCGGCTTCTAAATCATCTAATTTACAGATCTTTACTAATTCTTGCTTTTCGGTCGTGTAAATTTTATACGTCATCGACAATTTTAAGATGTTGTCTTCTACGATAGTTTTTACGTAAATGTTTTGTAATTCGGGTTTTCCAACGGTTTTGGCTAGCGTTAATTTAGCAAAAGTTCCATTTGCAATACTCGCTCTAACTTGGTTGAAAAATTCGGTGTAAGTGATATTATTTTCGTTCATATTATAATCCTAAAGCTTTTACAATTTTTGCATCAAATAACATCGAAAACATTTTGTTCTCTTTGTCTTTATTTAAAAATTTCCATTGGTTTTTTGTCAAATCATCCGCAACTGCGATTAGTGTAGAACGCATTTCAATACGGAATGTATTCGTTAACTTATCATAGGTTACTTTATCAGCTTCCATTGAAGATTTAAAAATATCAATCATAGATTCTGCATCATCCATTGGCTGCTTGAATTTCATCGTCATTACGTTATTGTACGTTACCATACAAAACGACTTCCCTTCAATTTTCTTGATTTCGCCAAATGAAAAATTAGGTTCTACTTCCACTAACTTTATTGAAAATTGCTCGCTTTCCATCATTTGACCAAACATTGCTTTCATTTGGTCTTGCGATACAATATCGAATACTTTTGGGTATGTAGTTTCAAAAAAAGCCTCAAAATTCATATTCACACTCGCTTTGTATGATTTTAAAGCTTCTGTTTTTAACGAAGCCATATCTTGTGCTAAAACAGCAATAGTTTGAAAAAGAAAGAATGTGAAGAATAGAATTTTGGTTTTCATTTTGTGTGATTTTAATTTTATCAAAGATAAAAAATCCCCAACTACTTTTAGCAATTGAGGATTAGTTTATTTCTATGATTTTCGATTATTCGTTAACCAAAACCCATTCACCAGAAGCAATCATGCTTTCTGCTTTTTTGTATTTCATGGTTTCGCTTTTCCCACTCATTACGTGTTTGATAGTAACAGTGTCATTACGATTGATTTTTGGCATTTCTCGAGTAATCGTTTCTGTAACTTGAGGTCTTTGACTTGCCATTTCTCCTGCTCTTTTAGCTTCTGAAGCTGGTGAGTCTAAATCCTCTTTCGTTTCTGTATATTGTTCTTGACGTGTTTCTTGTCTTGCTTCTTGAATATTTTCATTACGATGTGGTAAATCGCCTTTAAATAAGAACGAAATTACTTCTTTATTCACATCGTCAATCATTTTCTTGAACAAGTTGAACGCTTCAAATTTGTAAATCAATAATGGATCTTTTTGTTCGTGAACCGCTAACTGAACCGATTGTTTCAATTCGTCCATTTTACGTAAGTGTTTTTTCCAAGCTTCATCTACAATTGCTAATGTGATGTTTTTCTCGAAATCTGCCACTAACGAACGACCTTCAGTTGTATACGCTTTTTCTAAATCAGTAACTACGTTTAAAGATTTAATTCCATCTGTGAAAGGAACAATAATTCTTTGGTACTGACCATTATTGTTTTCGTAAACATTTTTGATAATTGGATACGCTTCACGTGCATCTCTAGCAATTTTCTCCTCATAATGAGCTAAAACTGCTTTGTACGTTTTTCCAGTAATTTCTCTTGCTGATAATTTTGCAAATTCCGCTGGTGTAACTGGTGCACTGATTGAAAAATAACGAATCAATTCAAATTCAAAATTTTTGAAATCTTCTGCTAGTTTGTTTTGTTCCACTACTAATTCGCAAGTGTCGTACATCATGTTTGCAATATCCACTTTCAAACGTTCTCCGTGTAAAGCGTGACGTCTTCTTTTGTATACTACTTCTCTTTGTGCATTCATTACGTCGTCATATTCTAACAAACGTTTACGAACTCCAAAGTTGTTTTCTTCTACTTTTTTCTGTGCTCTTTCGATAGATTTTGTCATCATCGAATGTTGAATTACTTCACCTTCTTTTAGACCAATTCTATCCATAACTTTCGCTACTCTTTCTGAACCGAATAAACGCATTAAGTTATCTTCCAAAGACACGTAGAATTGTGAACTACCCACATCTCCTTGACGACCCGCACGACCTCTTAACTGACGGTCAACACGACGCGAATCGTGACGTTCCGTTCCGATAATTGCTAAACCACCTGCTTTTTTCACTTCGTCAGATAATTTAATATCGGTACCACGACCTGCCATATTCGTTGCAATCGTAACTACTCCAGGCTTACCTGCTTCCGCTACAATTTCCGCCTCACTTTTGTGCATTTTAGCATTCAATACGTTGTGTTGAATACCTCTTAATTTCAACATTCGGCTTAATAATTCCGAAATCTCTACTGAAGTTGTTCCAATCAATACTGGTCTTCCTGCATTTGATAATTGTACTACATCTTCAATAACAGCATTGAATTTCTCACGAACCGTTCTGTAAATTAAATCGTCTTTATCTTTACGAGCAATTGGACGATTCGTTGGAATTTCCACCACATCTAATTTGTAGATTTCCCAGAATTCTCCTGCTTCCGTTGAAGCTGTTCCCGTCATACCTCCCAACTTGTTATACATACGAAAATAATTCTGTAAAGTAATAGTTGCGAAAGTTTGAGTTGCCGCTTCGATTTTTACGTTTTCTTTAGCTTCGATTGCCTGGTGTAAACCATCCGAGTAACGACGACCATCCATGATACGTCCTGTTTGCTCATCTACAATCATCACTTTATTGTCCATGATAACGTACTCCGTATCTTTTTCGAATAAAGTATACGCTTTTAATAACTGCGTTAACGTGTGAATACGCTCTGATTTTACAGAGAAATCACGGAATAATTCTTCTTTTTTCTCAGCTGCCTCTTCTGGAGATAAATTTTCCTTTTCAATTTGGGCAATTCCTGTTCCAATATCGGGTAAAACGAAGAATTGAGCATCTGTATCGGTTGATAAAAACTGAATTCCGTTATCTGTTAATTCAACCTGATTATTTTTTTCTTCGATAACAAAGTACAACGCCTCATCGATTTTTGGCATTTCTCTGTTGTTATCTTGCATGTAGTAATTCTCTGTTTTTTGAAGTAATTGTTTTACTCCTTCTTCCGATAAGAATTTGATTAACGCTTTACTTTTTGGTAACGCTCTATATGAACGATATAAGTTGAATCCAGCATCTTTAGTATTTCCTTCTTTGAACAAACGTTTAGCTTCTGTCAAACAATCCGTAGCTAATTTACGTTGTAAACTAACTAAGTTTTCAACTTTAGGTTTTAATTCTAAGAATTCATGACGATCTCCTTGCGGAACTGGTCCGGAAATAATCAATGGTGTTCTAGCATCGTCAATTAAAACTGAATCGACCTCATCGACAATCGCATAATTGTGTTTGCGTTGTACCAAATCTTCCGGAGCATGCGCCATATTATCACGAAGGTAATCGAAACCAAATTCGTTGTTTGTTCCGTATGTAATATCAGCATTATAGGCTTTTCTTCTCTCTGGAGAGTTTGGTTGATGATTATCAATACAATCAACTGTCATTCCGTGGAATTCGAACAAAGGAGCTTTCCAAGTACTATCACGACGCGCTAAGTAGTCATTCACGGTTACTAAGTGAACTCCGTTTCCTGTTAACGCATTCAAGTATAAAGGAAGTGTTGCTACTAAAGTTTTTCCTTCTCCCGTTTGCATTTCGGCAATTTTACCTTGATGCAACACAACTCCACCAATCAACTGAACGTCGTAGTGAATCATATCCCAAGTGATTTCTTTTCCTGCAGCATTCCAAGAATTTGCCCAAGTAGCATTATCACCTTCAATTGCGATATACGATTTAGTGGCTGATAACTCTCTGTCTTTTGGAGTTGCTATAACCGTAATTGATGTATTATCTTTGAAACGACGAGCCGTTTCTTTCACCACTGCAAAAGCTTCTGGAAGAATTTCATTTAATACTTTCTCAGAAATCTCATAAGCTTCTTTCTCGATTTTATCGATTTCAGCATAAATATCTTCACGTGCATCGATGTCTTGAGTTTGTTCAGCGTCTTGTTTTAAAGAAGTAATTTTAGCGTCTTTGTCAGCGCGAGCTTGTTGAATTTTAGCTTTGAATTCGGCTGTTTTAGCTCGTAACTCATCATGAGACAATGCTTGTAAAGCACTCTCAAAAGATTTTACTTTGTTAATAAGTGGTTGAATCGCTTTTACATCTTTCTCCGATTTGTCTCCCACAAAAGCTTTCAATATGGAATTTATGATACTCATAATTTTTTATTTTCTAAATAGGTTTGCAAATATAACCACAAAAAAAGTCTCAGTAAAGAGACTTGTTTCTGTTGTGTTTATTTATTTTTTAATATTCATCCTCATTCCAAAGATAATCTTCGTCAGTAGGATAATCAGGCCAAATCTCTTCCATTGATTCATAGATTTCTCCTTCGTCTTCTATAGATTGTAAGTTTTCCACTACTTCTAATGGAGCTCCAGTTCTGATAGCATAGTCGATAAGTTCATCTTTGGTTGCTGGCCAAGGTGCATCACTTAAGTATGATGCTAATTCTAATGTCCAATACATCTTTTATCGATTTAAGTTTATGCAAAAATAAATTTAATACCCAATAAGGCAAGTTTTTTTTTACTTTTTTTATTAAAATTTAAGAACGTTTTTTTTTAAGTGCTCAAAACATGAGTTTTCATCACTATTTTCAGATATACTGAACACTTAAAACTGATTACCGAACACTATTTTCTAGGAATCCATTGTACTTCGTCAGCGTTCAAATCATGGGACAACTTTCGTGCCAACACAAAAAGATAGTCAGAAAGTCGGTTTAGGTACTTAATTACCCGTTCATCTGTGGGTTCTATGTCATTCAAATGTACCGCTAAACGCTCGGCTCTACGGCATACACAGCGTGCAATATGACAATATGACACAGTTGTGTGTCCGCCTGGCAAAACAAAATGTGTCATTGGCGGTAACGCTTCTTCCATAGTATCGATTTCGTTTTCCAAAAATTCAATATCCGATTCCACAATTCCAAGGTTTTGCAAACGTGGTTGACCGTTTTTTAAGGTTTCTTTTTCAGGCGGAGTTGCTAAAATAGCTCCAACTGTGAATAATCTATCTTGAACTTCGATTAGGACATTTTTGTATAAATCGCTTATGTCTTGGTCGCGAATTAATCCGATGTGAGAATTTAATTCATCAACTGTTCCATAACTTTCGATTCGGATATGATGTTTTGGCACACGTGTTCCACCAAATAATGCTGTGGTTCCCGTGTCGCCTGTTTTTGTGTATACTTTCATTATACTTTATAATTTTAAAATTAGATAAGACAAGTCATGACTTGTCTCTACGTTTTTTTTAATTGTGCTCTATATTCTTCAATATTCGCTTTCACTTTTGGATCTAATTCGGGTTCAGCTATATCTGTTAATTTTTGCATTTCTTCCCAAATGGTTTTGGCAACAATATATCGCGCTACACCTTTATCATCTGCTGGAATAATGTACCAAGGCGCAAAATCGGTTGACGTTTTATTAATCGCTTCTTCGTAATATTTCATGTAATCGTCCCAACGTTCGCGCTCTTTTAAATCGCCAGCACTGAATTTCCAATTGTCTTCTGGATTTTCTAATCGCTTTAATAAACGTTCTCTTTGTTCGTCTTTACTCATGTGAAAATAGAACTTTAAGATTTTAGTTCCATTTTGCGAAATATGCTTTTCGAAATTCACCATTTGTTCCATTCGATTTTCCCAAAATTGAGGTGTAATATCTTCCACCTTTTCAATTCCTGGTAAGTTTTCAAACAAAATATATTCGGGATGCACTCGCGTTACCAATACATTTTCATAATGTGTTCGATTGAAAACAGCGAATTTTCCTTTTTCGGGTAATGCCAAATAATGACGCCATAAATAATCGTGTTCCAATTCAGTTGAATTGGGTGTTTTAAAACTATGCACAACTACGCCACGCGGATTAAATTCTTTGAAAACCTCACGAATTAAACTATCTTTTCCGCTGGTATCCATTCCTTGTAAGCAAATTAAAAACGCATGACGGTTGTGCGCGTACATGGCATCTTGCTTTTTAGAAAGTTTCTTTTGGATTTTATCCAAGGCTAATTCTTCTTGTTCTTTCTCAGTATCAATAGGAAGTTTGGTTAGAAAATCATCTAACTTAATTTTACCTTTCACTTTAAAATCTTCAATATTGATATTTTCCATCGTTGTTGGTTTTAAATCTCTGTAAAAATAGTACTTTTAGAGGCTAATTTGCGCTAAAAATTGTTAACTCTTTTGTAAAAATATGGAAAATTTTAAACTTACTAATTTCTTCACGATAAAAGGTATTTCTGCTGCATCGGGATTGGTGTATTCCCAAAATGTTTTATTTGTTATTTCGGATTCGAGTAACTTTTTGTACCAATACGACATCGATAAAAAACTTTTGTTGAAATTTCCATTGGTAAAAGAAGCGAGAGAAAACATTGAAAAAGAAAATAAACCTGATTTAGAGAGCATTACCCAATATGGAAATCAACTAATTATGTTGGGTTCAGGTTCAACTCAAAAACGTAATACGATGTTCACTTTAGATTTGGGTTCGGATGCTTTACAAACGCAAGATTTAAGTGTTTTATACCAAAATTTAAAAAATGTTGGTTCGTTTACCGATGACCAATTGAATATTGAAGGTGCTATTTATGCACATCAAACCATGTTACTTTTTCAAAGAGGCAATTCAAAAAATAGTCGAAACGGCATTTTTATTATTCCGAATAACCAAGAAGATGGTATTCGATTTGTACCGATTTCACTTCCAACATTAGATGATATTGAAACCACTTTTACCGATGCGATTTTAGTGAACGATAAAATTTATTTCTTGGCTTGCGCCGAAAATACAACATCTACTTATGAAGATGGTGAAGTTTTAGGAACCATTTTAGGCATCATGCACGCACCGACATTTGAAATTATTGATATGCAATTATTATCGGAACATCAGAAATTTGAAGGTATTACACTTTACAAAGAATCAGAAAATGAAATTGAGTTTTTATTGTGCGAAGACAATGATACGGAGACTTTAGAAGCTGAAATTTACAAGTTAACGTTGAAAACTGAAAACTAATTTCTGAACACTGAAAACTTTTTTAACTTCTTCCCAACCTTTTACCAACTTTTATGCTCTATATAAAAAAAGGAAGCAAGAACAAGGACAAAAACAAAGTCAATTACAAGTACAAAAAAAACAAATTGAATATTGCATTTGCCCTTGAACTTGATTTTTGAAAAAAAACATTTTATGGATGTAAAACACATACAAGGCTGCCGAAAACAACACCGTGAAGCACAACGCATGGTGTATGAAATTATGGCGCCGAAGCTCTATCGTTTGTGTAAACGGTATTTAAAAAAGGAGGAAGAAATTGAAGAAGTATTGGCCGATGCTTTTTTTACCCTATTTACAAAAATAGATCAACTAAAAGAAGATTTGGCTTTCGAAGCTTGGGCGCGAAAAATAACGGTGAACAATTGTCTATTGCAAATAAAAAAGAACATCAACTTTAATTTATACTTGGAAGATGTGAGCTACAATTCGCAACCTTTAGCAGATGAAGTCACTGATTTAGAAGAAGAAGATTTGCTCAATTTACTGAATTACATTCCCGATGGATGCCAAACGATTTTTAATTTGTTTGTGATTGAAGGCTATTCGCACAAAGAAATTGCAGAACAACTTGGTATTAGTGAAGGGACATCGAAATCGCAATTGAATGCAGCGAAAAGTAAATTAAAAGAATTGGTAAGAACTTTTTATTATCAAAAAGCAAAATAGTCATGGGAACAGAAGAAAAATTATATAAAAAAATACAACAAGCTGCCGAAAACGCCGAGCAAAAAGACTTTCCAGGCATGGAGAAGATTTGGGCGCGCGTGGAAGACAAATTAGAAACCCAAACGCTTCAAAAGGAGAAACATTTGTGGAAAAAATTGGCGGTAGCAGCATCAGTAGTTTTATTAGGAACGCTAGCTTTTTTCTTACTACAAGAAAAAGAAACTGTAATTGTTCCAGAAAATACCATTACTACAATTATTGATTCATCAAAAAATATGATTCCAACGCCGGAATCGGCTAATGGATTTGTAAATACGACTCCAAAAATTAAAAAAAATGCCGAACAAATTTTACAACAACAAATTGTAATTCAAAACAATATTGTAATTAACGATACCTTCAATTACGCATCAAAAAAAGAAATGATGATTCCAAAATTTATTGTTAAGGAAGAAGTTCAAGAAATGGCAAAAACGAGTTTGGTTCCAACATATAACAATACCATTTTGAATTCGGCTTCTGCAAATGATTCGGGAAATTTAGCAAAAGGGAAGCGTTATGATTTCACAATGAATTTAGCCGAAACTAATCAGAATAAAGATAAAAAAACAACCAACGACGATTTACTTTTGATTGATGGTAAAATGAGTGAAAAATCACTAGACAATATCAATCCAGAAGAAATTGAATCGATTATCGAACTAAAAGAACCTATTTATTTTATCAACGGTGTGGAATATTCAGAAGAATCCTTGTTTGGAGAAAAACCCACGAGTCCGTATGCGCCTTTAAGTAAACAAAAAATTGAAAAAATTGAAGTCATCAAACCTTCAGATGCCGTAAAAATTTATGGTAAAAAAGGAGAAAAAGGTGTGGTGATTATTTCGATTAAGAAATAGCAATAACAATTTAAAATTCAAATTATGAAAAGACAATTAATCCTATTCTTATTTCTATCTTTTTTGACTTCTCATTTAAGTTTCAGTCAAGATACCATAATGAATCAACCAAAAAAGTCCACAAACATAGTTAAGAGAGATAAACCTCTAATTGTAGTAAATGATTCCATTTTAAAATATGAAGTTATAGAATATTTAAATCCTAATGACATTGAATCTATAACCGTTTGGAAAGATGAAAAAGCTAAATCATTATATGGTGAAAAAGGAAAATTTGGTGTAATCATTATTACTACTAAAAATATCTCAAAAGAAAATCTAATAAAAATCTACAAAGAATTTAAAGATGAACTTTAAACAAATTATCATAATTGTTTTATTCAGCGTTGCACTTCATGCACAAGAGAAGAAACAAAACGACACCATCAAAATCGAAATTAACTCAAAAACCAAAACCATTTATCTTTTAGGTGGAATTGCCTCTGTAATCACCAAAGAAGATTTGGCTTTTGCGAAGAAATACAACATATACTTTCACGATTTTGGTTGCATTCCTCCTACTAACTTTAAGGAATATGAAACTAAAAATGAATTGGTTTTTGAATATCTAAACAAAACTTATGGAAATCAATGGCAAAAAGAAATCAAGCCTAGTGTTATGGGATTTGAGAAATGGAAGAAGAAATGAATTTTGGAATGAAATTTGAAAACATCTTTTTATGAAGCAAATAACTACGTTACTAATAGTATTTTTATCGAATATAATAATTGCCCAAGAGAACAAAGCTTTAATTGGCAAATGGAAAGTTATTGAAATTTTCAATAATGATTATTTTTATAAAGTTGAAAACGATTCGATAGTTTTATCTGAAAAAATGCAAAAACTCTATCGCAATAAAATTTTACAACAAGATTATAAAGCTTCAATTAGAAGCGATAATAGAGAAGTGATTTTCGAATTTAGAAATGAGAATGAGTTTTATTATTTTTTTTCAGAAAAAGCGTTATTTCCAACTTTCAAAGGAACTTATGAGATAATCAATAACTTACTGTTTTTGGATGTAACAAATCTTGCAAATATTAAAATAAAAAAAGAAGCATCATTCTATTTTAAGGATGGCAACTTGCATTTTACTATGCATTTAGAATCTAATAACCCTTATAATTACACACTCAAGAAGTTATAATTTTAACTTTAAAAGAAGTTTATGAAGAAAGTTATATTATTAATAGTACTTATTCAACTATCAAGTTGTAAAACTTATACGAAATTTAATACAAACGAATTAAGTCAATCTGACACTATTTATCATCTTGATTTATCAAATAAAAATTTAAAAACACAACCTGATTTATCAAAATTTACGATTATTGAACTTAATATTTCCAAAAATAAAATAGCTACTTTTGATGAAAATAAACTTCCAAAAGGAATTCAAAAACTAAATTTTAGTAGCAATAGGATTTCAAAAAAAGTTGTATTTCGAAAAGAAAGAAATCTTGAATCCGTTAATTTTTCAAATAATAAAATGGAATCCTTTTACTATACAAATGGAATTGTCAAAAATCTAAACCTGTCTAACAATAAATTAGTTAGTATTCAAATGCCTTTATATAATGACAAAAGAGCTGACACTTTGAATGTAGCAAATAATCCAAAATTAAAAACAACAGAAATTAACAATATTGGTTTTCCTAGATTTTATAAAACACTAATTAACTTCTCAATCAATACTAAAAATTAAAAGCTCCAATTGGAGCTTTTAATTTATTTTTCAATCTCTTTCAAAGATTCCATTTTCTTGTGTGCTAAGAAGCCTTTGATATCTTCAAAATGTTCTTTAACGCGTTTGTGTCCAAATTCGAATACTTTTTCGGCTAAACCATCAAGGAAATCACGGTCGTGAGAAACTAGAATTAATGTTCCGTCAAAATCTCGTAATGCATCTTTAATGATGTCTTTAGTTTTCATATCTAAGTGATTTGTTGGCTCATCCAAAATTAAAACGTTTACAGGTTCTAACAATAATTTAATCATGGCCAAACGTGTTTTCTCTCCTCCTGAAAGCACTTTTACTTTCTTTTGGATATCATCACCTTTAAACATGAAAGCGCCTAACATATCTTTAATTTTCGTACGAATATCTCCAACTGCAATTCTATCAATCGTATCAAAAACAGTTGCTTCTCCATCTAATAAAGAAGCTTGATTTTGTGCAAAGTAACCGATTTGAGCATTATGACCAATTTCAACTTTTCCGCCTTCGTACTCAATTTCGCCCATAATGGCTTTAATCATGGTTGATTTTCCTTCTCCATTTTTACCTACAAAAGCTACTTTTTGACCTCTTTCAATAACCATATTAGCATTATTGAAGACTACATGATCACCATATTTTTTAGTAAGCTCACTCACAACAACAGGATATTGTCCAGAACGAGGCGATGGTGGAAATTTTAATTTTAAAGCCGATGTATCTACTTCGTCAACTTCTACAAGAACTAATTTTTCTAACATACGAACACGCGATTGTACTTGTTCTGTTTTTGAAAATGTTCCTCTAAATCGTTCAATAAAAGCTTGAT
Source organism: Flavobacterium sp. UBA6195 (assembly GCF_002422095.1). Taxonomy (GTDB): domain Bacteria; phylum Bacteroidota; class Bacteroidia; order Flavobacteriales; family Flavobacteriaceae; genus Flavobacterium. The sequence continues at coordinate 25,449 of NZ_DITB01000059.1, read as the reverse complement.
TTTCAGCAATGAATTTCTGTTGCTCATCATACGCTTTTTGTTGGTGAATTCTTCTATCCTGACGTAAAACCAAATAGTCTGAATATTTTGCTTTATAATCATAAATTCTTCCCATTGTAACTTCAATGGTACGATTGGTAATATTATCTACAAACGCTCTATCGTGTGAAATTACCATTACTGCCTTAGCCTGATTGATTAAAAACTCTTCTAACCATTGAATACTTTCCATATCCAAGTGATTTGTAGGCTCATCTAAAAGAATCAAATCAGGTTTTTTCAATAAGATTTTGGCTAATTCGATACGCATTCTCCAGCCTCCAGAAAATTCTGATGTTAATCGAGTAAAATCTTCTCTTTCAAAACCTAAACCTTTTAAAACTTTCTCAACTTCCGCTTCATAATTCACTTCTTCAATCGAATAAAATTTTTCAGATAATTCGGAAACACGTTCAATTAACTTCATGTATTCATCACTTTCATAATCCGTTCGAACTGTTAATTGTTCGTTGATATCATCGATTTCTTTTTTCATGTTTAAAACTTCAGAAAATGCCTTTGAAGTTTCTTCCATTACGGTACAATTATCAGAAGTTAACAAATGTTGGGGTAAATAGGCAATTACAGCATCACTTGGTGCCGAAATTCCACCTCTAGTAGGTTTATTGGCTCCGGCTACAATTTTTAACAAAGTTGATTTTCCTGCTCCATTTTTACCCATTAAAGCAATTTTATCATTTTCATTAATAGCAAAAGTAATATCACTAAAAAGGGTAGTTCCGCCAAATTCTACGGCAACGTCGTTAACTGTAATCATAATGTAAGTTTAAAAGTTTAAGGTTTAAAAGGTTAAAAGGGATTCCTTAAATTTTTGAAGGTGCAAAGATAATTTAATTGAATCATTTTAAATTAAAACTTTAGAACTAATTTGTTAATGAAATATTTTATATATTTTTGATAAACAAAAAACAAACAAATGAAAAAAAGCTACATTCTACTTTCTTTAATTTTATTAAGCAATTTTATTTTTTCAAAAAGTAATTCATTAGTTCCACCAACAGTAACAGCAACTTTTACATCATCAATTTGTGATGGGTCAGTAACTGATATAGTTTTAAATAGTGATACCCCTAACACTACTTATACATGGACTGCCACCACCAATAATATAAGTAATTCCTTTTTACCTTTTGGAAATGAAACAAATATCAATCAAACAGTAAATATAGCAAACTCACAATTGAATGGTAATATAATATTATCAATAACACCGAGAGCAAATGGAGAAGATGGAAATCCAATAAATATTATGATTACAGTAAATCCTATACCTGTAGCAATACAATCTCCAAATCTATCTATTTGTAGTAATGAATTCGCAGATCTTTATCTTGCTTCAACACTATCTGGAACTTATTTCACTTGGACTTCAACTTCTACTAATTTAACTGGTGCTTCATCTGGGACAGGATTGTCGATTAATGACTTTTTAGCAGTAATTGACAACACAATGATTGGTACTGCTATATATTATGTAACCCCTGTTAGAGGTGTTTGTCAAGGAAGCCCAATTACTTTAACTGTATATGTAAATCCTTCGCCCAATACAGGACTAGATGGTGATATTTCGACAAGTGAAACTTCAACTACACCCATTGATTTATTTTCAATAATTTCGGGAGAAGAATCAGGTGGAACATGGACAAGAATAGATGGGACCGGAGGAAATTTTGATGCTATGGGAGGAACATTTACTCCAGAAACTGGCGCTACAAATAGTTCATTTAAATATGAATTAATAGATGACAATACAGGCTGCTATAGCTTTTCTACAGCTACAGTAAATATTGACATAGTTCCTATTGGAATTGCAAATACAACTAATCAAACTATTAATAATAATGATTTTTCTAATATTGTATTATCAAGTAGTAATGTATCAAATTCAAATTTTACTTGGACCTTTACAGCAAACAATATTAGCGGAGCTTCAAATGGTTCAGGAACTACTATTGCACAACAACTTTCTTTAATAGATGTTAACGCAAATGGTTATGTAGATTATACAATTACGCCTATAAACAATACTGCTATTGGGAATACTTTTAGTGCTAGGGTAAATATCCAATCTACTCTAAATTCGGAAACTTTTATAATTGATAATTTTAAATTAAGTCCAAATCCTGTTATAGATAATTTAAATATTGAAAGTGATAATCAAATTAGAAATATCAGAATTTACAATCAATTAGGACAAATAATATTTTCAAACGAAATAAATGACAATAAAAGAACTCTAGATTTATCGAATCTAAATTCGGGTATTTACACTATTTTTATTGAAACAAATACGCAAACTTTAAATAAAAAGATTATAAAACAATAAAATATAAAACTCCTGAATCTCCAGGAGTTTTTTTATGTCAAATTCATAAAATATCGTTAAGTTTTAGACTTCCAATTAGAAATCACTTATTTTTACGTTTTAAATTTCACAAAAATGAAAATCAAAACAATACTTTTATTTTCAGCACTCACTACTGCTGTAACGATTAATGCACAAGACAAAAACAAAACCACTATGAATCCGTTTTTTGAAACGTATACTACACCTTACCAAGTTCCACCTTTTCATTTAATAAAAAATGAACACTTTAAACCTGCTATTTTAGAAGGAATAAAAAAACAAGAAGCAGAAATTAATGCGATAGTTTCCAATAAAGAAAAACCAACTTTTGATAATACGGTTTTAGCAATGGAAAACTCAGGAAAGTTACTTTCAAAGGTAAATACGGTTTTCTATAATTTAAATAGCGCAAATACCAATGAAGAAATTCAGGCTATTGCAAAAGAATTGGCCTCAAAATTATCTGCACATAATGATAATATTTTTTTAAATGATGCTTTATTTCAAAAAGTAAAAATGGTATGGGACAACCAAAATGACTTCAAATTAAATGAAGAACAAAGAAAAATCCTTGAGAATCTTTATAAAAGTTTCGTTAGAAGCGGTGCAAACTTATCTGATGAAAACAAAAAACAATTGAGACAAATCAACTCTGAAATCGCAGTTGCTACTTTAAAATATGGTCAAAATATCTTAGCTGAAACCAATTCGTATGAATTAGTAATTTCAAACAAAAACGATTTAGCTGGATTACCAAACGAACTTATCGAAACTGCTGCTTCTGATGCTAAAGCAAAAGGAAAAGCTGGAAAATGGGTTTTTACTTTATCAAATTCAAGTGTAATGCCATTTTTACAATATAGTTCAAACAGAAAATTACGTCAGGAAATTTGGAACGCATACCAAATGCGAGCGAACAACAATAACGATAAAGACAACAAAGAATTAGCGATTAAAATTGCTAATTTAAGAAGTGAAAAAGCAAGACTTCTAGGTTATAAAACGCATGCCGATTATGTATTAGAAAAATCGATGGCTAAAAATCCTGAAACTGCCACTAAACTATTAATAAATTTATGGGCTCCAGCTCTAGACATGGCAAACAAAGAAGCGGCTGACATCAAAGAAATGATGTTAAAAGATGGGATTAAAAACGATGTTCAACCATATGATTGGAGATATTATGCAGAAAAAATCAGAAAAGAACGTTTTGATTTGGATGAACAAGAAATGAAACCATACTTTAGTTTAGAAAAAACAAGAGAAGGTGTTTTTACCGTTTGTAAAAATTTATATGGCTTACAATTTAAACAATTAAATAATGTTCCAAAATACCACGAAGACGTAACGGTTTGGGAAGTTACTGAAGCAAACGGAAATCACGTCGGAATTTTATACATGGATTTTCACCCAAGAACTTCTAAAAGAGGTGGTGCTTGGATGACTTCGTACAGAACTCAAAAAATGGAAGATGGAAAACGAATTGCTCCAATAGTTTCAATTGTTTGTAACTTTACTAAACCAACTGAAAACGCTCCAGCTTTATTAACTTTTGATGAAGTAAGTACCTTTTTCCATGAATTTGGTCACGCTTTACACGGATTATTATCGAATGTAACTTATGAAAGTTTGGCAGGCACAAGTGTTCCAAGAGATTTCGTAGAATTACCATCGCAAATTATGGAAAATTGGGCTGCCGAACCAGAAGTGATGAAAATGTATGCAAAACACTATAAAACTGGAGAAGTAATTCCTGACACTTTAATTGAGAAAATGCAAAAAGCAGGTACTTTTGACCAAGGATTTGCAACTATTGAATATTTAGCAGCTTCACTTTTAGATATGCAATATCACACTCAATCAGAAACTATTAAAATTGATGCAGAAACTTTCGAAAAAGAAGCTATGAGCAGAATTAATTTACCAACTACAATAATTCCAAGATATAGAAGCACTTATTTCAATCATATTTTTTCTGGTGGATATTCAGCTGGATACTACAGCTATATTTGGTCTGGAGTTTTAGATACTGATGCTTTTGAAGTATTCAAAACAAATGGATTGTTTAACCAAGATAGTGCTAACTCTTTCCGAAAAAACATTTTAGAAAAAGGAGGAACTGAAGAACCAATGGAACTTTACAAAAGCTTTAGAGGTGCAGAACCAACCATAGAACCTCTACTAAGAAAAAGAGGTTTAGACCAAGTAAAATAATAACAAAAACGCCTGAAGTAAATCAGGCGTTTTTGTTTATTAGTCTTCCATCTCAAAAAATAAGGGTTCAATCATAATTCTGTCTGCTAACACTTCTACTCTTTCGGTAATTTGTGAACAGAAAAATAATCGTTGGGTTTTCTCAGCACTCATAGAAAGTCTTTGAATAATAGAATCTTCTCTTTTACGTAACATTTCTTCTACATCGTCTACCACAAACATTTTAATGGTCGTCATATTAAATCCGGCAGATGAAAACATGTCGTTAATACGAATAGGTGTTCCAATTAAAACGTCCATACCCAAAGAAATTTGGTTTTTATCATAATCGATATCCCCTTTTTCGTGAGCACCAAAAACTCTTAAGTTGTTATAACGGTTTAATTTCTTAAAAGTTTCAACAGCTTCAAGGACTTTCTCTTTATCTTGAACTAGAATTAAAGCGCGTGTACTCTCTCCAACCGGCTTTTCCATTTTTTGAATTACATTCATCAAAATAGTAGTCGTTTTTCCAGAACCATTAGGCGCTTGAATAACAGCATCTACACCACTTTTAATAGTTGAGAATGTTTCTTGTTGCAACTCATTCGCTTCGATTAAATCGTTTTCAATAAGTGCTTTTTGAAGGTTGGGATTTATTTTTTTTAATTGCATTTTTTATTTAGTAATTAGTGAATAGTGATAAGTAAATAGCAAACTTATCACTAATTACTAATTACTATTCACTTGATATTATTTACTCGCAAACAGTTTTACATCTTGTTCCGAAATTTCGTTTCCACCTAAAATAATTAAGCGTTCTACTACATTTCGTAACTCACGGATATTTCCTGTCCAATCGTATTCTTGTAATAATTTGATGGCTGATTTTGAAAAAGATTTTGGAGAAGTTCCTTGTTCGGAAGCAATTTTTGAAGCAAAATGCTCAATTAATTCTGGAATATCCTCTCTTCTATCATTCAAAGCGGGAACTTTGATTAAAATTACCGCTAATCTGTGATATAAATCTTCTCTAAATCTGCCTTCTTCGATTTCTTTTTTTAAATCTTTATTGGTTGCCGCCACAACACGAACATTTACTTTAATGTCTTTGTCAGCCCCAACACGTTGAATTAAATTCTCTTGCAAAGCACGTAAAACTTTTGCTTGAGCCGATAAACTCATATCACCAATTTCATCTAAGAAAATCGTTCCGCCATCAGCCGCTTCAAACTTACCTGCTCTGTCTTTTACAGCCGAAGTAAAAGCACCTTTAACATGACCAAACAATTCGCTTTCAATTAATTCAGATGGAATAGCTGCACAATTCACTTCAATAATTGGTGCTGATGAACGTTCGCTTTTTTCATGTAATTGATGCGCAACTAATTCTTTTCCAGTTCCGTTTGGACCTGTGATTAGAACTCGTGCATCAGTTGGAGCGACTTTTTCTATCATGGTTTTGATGTGATTGATAGCTTCGCTATTTCCTATCATTTCGTAGTTTTTAGAGACTTTCTTTTTTAAGATTTTGTTCTCTACTACTAATTGTTTTTTGTCTAATGCGTTTCGAACCGTGTTTAATAAACGATTCAAATCGGGTGGTTTTGAAATGTAATCAAAAGCTCCAAGACGCATCGTATTAATAGCAGTTTCCAAATCGCCATGACCAGAAATCATCACCATTGGAATTTCGGGTTTGATTTTTTTAACAGCTTCTAATACTTCAACACCGTCCATTTTTGGCATTTTGATATCGCAAAGAATTAAGTCATAATCTTCATTTTTGACTTTTTCTATTCCTAGCAAACCGTCTTCAGCTTCTTCAACTTTATACGAATCATTTTCTTCGGAAAGTATTTTTGTCAATACTCTTCGAATAGCTGCTTCGTCTTCTATAATAAGGATTTTACTCATTCTTTTTTAGGTTAGAAGTTTATGAGGTTATAAGTTTAAGAGGGTTTTGAAAACTTTTAAACTCCTAAACAATAAACTTTTAAACTTACTTTAATATTTCAACCATTTATATAATTCTTTCCAACTTGGTTTTTTACCGTACATTAAAATACCTACTCGGTAGATTTTTGACGCAAACCAGACTACAAAGATAAACGTTCCGTACAATAAAACTACAGAAAGTGCTAATTGCCATAATGGCACTCCAAAAGGTATACGCATTAACATCACAATTGGAGATGTTAATGGGATTAATGAAAAGACTACAGCAACCGTTCCGTGTGGATCATTCATAACCGTTAAAAAACCAACATAAACGGCTAACATCAAAGGCATGATGATTGGCATTAAAAACTGTTGGGAATCGGTTTCAGAATCTACTGCCGCTCCAATGGCAGCGTAAAACGAACTGTATAAAAAGTAACCTCCAATAAAGAAAATCACAAAACCAATTAATATGGATGTTACTGGAATTTCTGCTATATAAAGTTGTAATTTATCCATAAAACTCATAGCTACTTCAGCTTGTTCTGCCGAAACTTGAGCGGTAGCAACAGCTTCTTGTTGTCCTCCTAAAACAGCAGATAAAGAGAACATTAAAATAACTCCCAAAACAATCCAAATTAAGAATTGTAATATTCCTGCTAACGAAGTTCCGATGATTTTTCCCATCATTAATTGGAATGGTTTTACCGAAGAAATAATGATTTCAATAATTCGATTCGTTTTTTCTTCAATAACGCTTCGCATTACCATATTTCCGTAAATAATGATGAACATCATAATTAAATATCCGAAAGCAAATCCAATTCCGATTTTGATTTCATTTAAATATTTTAAACCATCTTCTCCTGAAAATTTCGCAAATTGAACTTCTGACTTAATTTTTGCTTTTTCAATGGTATCGGCATTAAATCCTAACTTTTCTAAATTCTCTTTATTTAATTTAGTATCAATAACTTTCTGCAAATTCATTAAGAAATCCATTTTCGGACTATCATCTGAAATATACGTTGTTTTAGTGGCCAATTCTTCTACATTTTGAACCTCTGGCACATAAATCAAACCTTCAAAAGCGTTGCTCGAAGAATCTTTTGCCTTATCAAATGACAAATTAGAAAGATTTACATATTTAATATCTTCTGTATTTTTAAAATCTTTTACAAAGACATTAGCTCTATCGTGAACTCCAATAGTCTTAACATCACCTTTATTTACACTTGATAAATAAGCTATTAAAAACGTCATTCCTACAATCAATAACGGACCTAAAAAAGTCATTACGATAAATGATTTATTGCGCACTTTGGCAATAAATTCTCTCTTAATAATTAATGATAATACGCTCATGATTATTGACTTACGGTTTGAATAAATATGTCGTTAACTGTTGGGATTTTTTCTACAAAATGCGTCACTTGTCCGAATTGAGTTAAAATGGAAAGCAAATCGTTTGAATTATATTGACCTAGATGTACTTCTAATTTTAAATCATCGTTTAATGATTTAAAATTGGTTTGATTTAATGTGAATTTATGTGTTAACTGTAACATTAAACCTTCAATATTCTCAGTAACGATTCCTACTTGATAAATATTAGTACGATGTTGACGTTTTACATCATCTAATTTTCCTTCGATAAGCTTATTAGATTTGTGAATTAACGCAATATAATCACACATTTCTTCTACCGATTCCATTCGGTGTGTAGAAAAAATTACGGAAGTTCCTTTTTTATTTAATTCGATGATTTCATCTTTAATTAAATTGGCATTAACGGGGTCAAAACCTGAAAATGGCTCATCTAAAATCAGTAATTTAGGTTGGTGCAAAACTGTTACAATAAACTGAATTTTTTGCGCCATACCTTTAGAAAGTTCCTGAATTTTCTTGTCCCACCAACCTTGAATTTCGAACTTTTCGAACCAATATTTTAATTGTTTTTTAGCTTCTGCTTCGGGCATTCCTTTTAGCTGTGCCAAATACAAACATTGCTCGCCTACTTTCATGGTCTTATACAAACCGCGTTCTTCGGGCATGTATCCAATGTATTTTACATGCTCTGGATTTAACTTTTCACCATCTAAAAACACAATACCACTATCAGGCATTGTAATTTGATTGATAATGCGAATTAAAGAGGTTTTTCCAGCACCATTAGGACCTAAAAGACCATAAATACTACCTTTTGGAACTTGAAGCGAAACATTATTTAAAGCGGTATAGTCGCCATATTGTTTCACTACATTTTGTACTTCGAGAATATTGCTCATATATAAAAAGTATGAATTTGTATTGTTATAAGTAGTAAATATTCGGATTTTGTTACAAAAAAAACCCACCCTTTATTGCTAAAGGATGGGAAAAATTGCTATGAAAAAGAAAAACTCACTTTCCTAAGAAAGTGAGTTTCAAATGTATTAATATTTATTTAATTATGAAAACATATCTTTAACTTTTTCAAAAAAAGATTTGTCTGACTTTTCAGGTTTTGGAATGAAATTTTCATCTGTAAGCATTTTCTCAAAAAACTGTTTTTGTTCTTTATTTAATATCTTAGGTGTCCAAACATTCACATGTACTAATAAATCTCCATTCCCATAAGAGTTCAAACTTGGAATACCTTTTCCTTTTAATCGGAGTATTTTTCCAGACTGAATTCCTTCTTCCAATTTAATTCGAACTTTTCCAGAAACCGTATCAATTTCTTTTGAAACACCTAATGCTGCTTCTGCAAAACTGATATATAAATCATAATGTAGATTTTCACCTTCACGCTTTAAAGATTCGTGTTCGATTTCTTCGATAGCTACAATTAAATCACCTGGGATACTGTTTGTTCCTGGCGCTTCATTACCTTTACCAGCTACTTTTAATTGCATTCCATCTACTACTCCAGCTGGAATTTTGATTGAAACTGTATCATCTTCTAACAACATTCCTTGTGCATCAGCTCCAGCAGGTTTTTGATCTAAAATTTGACCAGAACCGCTACAAACGTGACACGTAGTTGCCGTTTGCATTCTACCCAAAATCGTATTGGCTACTTTCATAATTTGTCCCGAACCATTACAAGTTGGACAAGTTCTGTAAGTAACACCTTTAGCTTGAACTTTACGTTTAACTTTTACTTTCTTTTCAACTCCATTGGCAATCTCTTCTAAAGTCAATTTCACTTTAATACGAAGATTACTTCCTTTTACTCTGCGTTGACCACCGCCACCAAAACCACCTCCAAAGCCAGAGAAACCTCCACCTCCAAAAGCACCTCCAAAAATATCACCAAACTGACTGAAAATATCATCCATATTCATGTGCTGACCACCACCAAAACCTCCATTTTCAAATGCTTGGTGTCCATATTGGTCATAACGAGCCTTTTTGTCAGGGTCGCTTAATACTTCATATGCTTCAGCAGCAACTTTAAAGTTTTCTTCTGCTTCTTTATTTCCTGGATTTTTATCAGGATGGAATTCGATTGCTTTCTTGCGATACGCTTTCTTAATTTCCTCAGGAGTAGCACTTTTAGTGATGCCTAATATTTCGTAAAAATCTTTTTTCATTATATCTTTTATTAAAATATGTAGAAAAAGACAAGTCGTAACTTGTCTCTACAGTAAAAATTATTGTCCGATGACTACTTTTGGGTAGCGGATGATTTTATCACCTAATTTGTAACCTTTTTCAATTACATCTACAATTTTACCTTTCAAATCATCAGATGGTGCTGGAATTTGGGTAATTGCTTCTGCAAAATCAGCATTAAAAGCATCTCCTGCTTTTATTTCCACTTCCTCTAAGCCTTTAGAAACAAGTGTTGATTTTAATTTATCATGAATCAATTGAACTCCAGTAACTAAAGCTTCCTCTTCTGATTTAGAAATTTGAGCCCAAGCTCTATCAAAATCATCTAAAACAGGCAACATTGCTTGTAATACCTCTTGATTAGCAGTTTTGAATAAATCGATACGCTCTTTTGCAGTACGCTTTTTATAGTTTTCGAATTCGGCAAACAAACGCAAAAATCTGTCTTTTTCATCGGATAATTGTTCTTGTAATTGCTCTTCTAAAGTTTGTTCTGGTGGTGTTATCCCTTGATTTTCTGAAACATGTTCTCCCTGAACGTTTTCCTTCTCGATGTTTTCAGTAGTATCTTGACTCATATTTTTAAATATTTTTTTAAACATTTTTACTTTAGTAAGTGTGATTGCAAATGTATTGCCAAAAGTTGAAAAATGTCAAATTGTCAGCAAATTTATTGAAATAAAAAAAAGTAGCTAATGCTACTTTTATAAGATGTTTGGTTTATTTTTATTTAAATAAATCATTAAGTGCTTTATCAAGTGACGCAAATTTGAACTGATATTTCAAATCGAGTAATTTTCTACAACTTACATGTTGACTTGAAAACAGAATTTGATGCATTTCGCCTAACATTATTTTCATTACAAATTGGGGAATATTAGGTAGAAACAATGGTTTACTTAGAGTTTTAGCAATAGCTTTGGTTAATTCTGAATTTGTAACAGGATAAGGCGCAACACCATTAAAAATTCCTGAAAGCTGATTTTGAATTACAAAATGAAATATCCCTGCTAAATCTTGAATATGAATCCATGATTGATATTGCAATCCTGAACCAAAAGCAGCTCCAACTCCCATTTTGATTGGCTTCACCATTTCTTGAAGCGCACCTCCGTTTTTTGCTAAAACAATACCTATTCTAATTTTAGTGACTTTGATATTCAACTTTTCAAATTGATTTACTTCCTCTTCCCATTGTTGCACTACATTCCCTAAAAAAGAATCATCAACTTTAGTATCGGTTTCATGATAAATATAAGTTAAATCATTTGAATAAATTCCAATAGCGGAAGCAGAAACAATCTGTTTTACCTGGTTCGGATTTTTTTGAAGTGCATTATAAAGTAATCGTGTAGAAAGCACTCTACTTTCAATAATTTCCTGTTTGTAAGATGGAGTCCATTTTTTTGCAATACTTGCTCCAGCCAAATGAACTATAACTTCAACATCTGTTAAAGCGTTTATATTGAACTCTGAGTTTTTAGGATTCCAATAAAACCCCTTGTAATTATTTTGAGAAACTAACTTTGTTTTCGAAGTCGACAAATAATGAACTGTAAATCCATTTTGAAGTAATAAATTTACCAATTCTTGCCCAACTAACCCCGTAGCTCCTGTAATCAAAACCGTCATTTTCTATTCCTTTTTACCAAATTTACTTTAAAAAAATGAATACTGTCAGTTAATTAACTTATGTTTAGGAATAGTTTTATGTTGGAAGTTCGGAGAAGTAAAGTTAAAACTTATAATCTAAACACTAGACTTAAAACTATTTACTCCAAACTCAAAATTCAAAACTCAAAATTCTAGCCTCTAACTTTAATAGTCCATTCGAATTGCATTTCGGAAACTTGTTCGCCCTTTTCATTTTTACCTGTAGAAGTCAACCAAATGGTTTGTCCTTCGTTAGTATCAATTGCCTTTTGAATCGTTTCTTTTATTAAATTACCTTGATTACATGTAAATTTAATTCTCCCTGTTGCTTTTTTTGTAAAGACGCTTTTATTTTGAGCTACTAACATTGATATACTTTTTCCACTTTGCTTGATTTGTAACATAACCAAAGCTCCTGTAGTAAACTCGGCAGCCATAGCTTGTACAGCAAAATACATGGAGTTAAACGGATTTTGATTGAACCAGCGATGCTTTACAGTAACCGCACAAACTTCTGGCGAAATTGATTTTACTCTTACCCCACTCCAAAAAGCAGAAGGTAACTTAAAGAACATAAAAGTATTTAACTTTGAAGGTGTAAACTGCATATTCTATTGATTTTGTTGTAAAAATACAAAAAATACTATGCATTCCTAGTATTTTTTTATTTGTTAAATATTTGTTAAATATTAGTACTATGCGTAACATAATACCTGTCTTTAGACTTATCTTTGTATAAGAAAATAATAGGTAATCTAATTTTCAATCATCAAATCAATCACTGCGCAAGCAAAAAGAATCAAAAAATGAACAGTCTAATTAAAAAAAACAAGAGGAATTATGAACATTGAAAACACTAAAGCACAAATGCGAAAAGGTGTTTTGGAATTCTGTATCTTATCTGTCTTAAAAGAAAAAGATGCCTACACTTCCGAAATACTAGATACGCTAAAAAATGCTAAATTACTAGTGGTGGAAGGCACGGTCTACCCACTACTAACAAGGCTAAAAAACGATGGATTGTTAAATTATCGTTGGGAAGAATCAACATCGGGACCACCAAGAAAATATTACGGATTAACCGATGAAGGAAAAGAATTTTTACAAGAATTAAATGGCACCTGGAAAGAATTATCAGATGCAGTAAACATAATAACAAGTCAAAACTAAAGGTCATGAACAAAACAATAAGTATAAATTTAGGAGGTTTTTTCTTTCACATAGACGAAGATGCCTATCAAAAATTATCGCGTTATTTTGATGCGGTGAAACGTTCACTTTCGCCTGATGGAAGAGACGAAATCATGAAAGATATAGAAAGTCGTATAGCCGAACTTTTTCAAGAGCGATTAAAAAACGACAAACAAGTTGTAGGATTATCTGAAATTGAAGAAGTAATCTCTATCATGGGACAACCAGAAGATTACAAAATTGATGACGAGAAATCAACTTATCAATCTAGCTCTTCTTCAACTAATTTCTATTATCCTTCAAAGAGATTGTATCGTGATAAAGAAAATGGAATGCTTGGTGGTATTGCATCAGGAATTGGACATTACTTAAATATTGATGCACTTTGGATAAGAATTCTATTTATTATTTCACCATGGATTACATTTGGAACTTCACTGGTTATTTATATAATACTTTGGATTTTAATTCCAGAGGCTAAGACAACTACACAAAAATTAGAAATGAAGGGGGAACCCATCAATATTTCTAATATTGAAAAAAAAGTAAAAGAAGGTATTGATGAAATTTCAGAAAAAATAGGGAGCATAGATCATCAAAAAATTGCAAATAATGCCAAAAATGGAGCTGAGCAAATTGGTTCTATACTGCGTGAAATATTATCTAGTTTTTTTAATATATTTGGTAAAATTATTGGTGCATTTTTAGTCTTAATTTCATCATTTTCTCTTTTAGGAATTTGTATCATTGGCATCGTAATGATTTTCTCATCAAGTATGCCAGAAAACTATATATTAAATCATATTCAACAAACGCCTTTTGGATTAGAAACTCCGCTTTGGTCTCAAGGAATATTGTTTATCTTAGTAGTTGGAATCCCAATCTTTTTCATTCTAATTTTAGGATTAAAATTATTAATAAACAACTTAAAATCAATTGGAAACATAGCAAAATACACCTTACTTGCTACTTGGGTGATTGCTTTAGGTATTACAATTTCTTTAGGAATCAACGAAGCAACACAATTAGCATTTGAAGGAAAATCGGTTCAAAAAGAAGTGATTGCAATTGCTCCTACCGATACTTTAAAAATAAAATTTAAGAATAATGATTTTTATTCGAAAAGTATATACAGAGATCATGATTTTAAAATAACTCAAGATGAAGGAGATAATGAAATCATTTATTCAAATAATGTTTCTATCGAAATTAAGTATACAGATGAAGCTAATCCATATATATTAATTGAAAAATTAGCTAATGGTAAATCAACTTCTCAAGCTAAAAAAAGAGCAGAAAAAATCAAATACAATTACAAAATTGAAGGAAACACCATCATTTTAGATAATTATTTGTTAACTGCGGTTGAGAATAAATTCAGAGGTCAAGAAGTAGAAATTTACTTGTATTTACCAAAAGGAACTATCTTCCAAACCGATGAAAGTTATAGCAACTACGATAGAAGCGATTACGACTTTTTTGATGAAAAAGAATACGATACTAAAAATCCAGTTTACCAAGTAGATTCTGATAAAATTAGATGTTTGAATTGTTTAGAATCTGAAAGTAACAATGATTTGAGTATCGAAATTGAAACAGATGACACTTCTGCTTCTATTTACTATGACGAAAATGGAGTTTTAGTAAAGAAAGTAGTTAACAAAGAGGAAAATGGTGTAGTAAAAAGTACCGAAGAAAGAATAACTGCCACAAAAAAAGTGAAATTAGATAGTATTAAAAAAGAGGTTATAAACGAAATGAATAACTCTAAAAAGAAATAAATATGAAGACAACATTCAAATTAATTATTCTCTTACTCACATTATCATTAACCTCATGTAATGGCAATTTGAATTTAATTGACGGGATTGAAGGAAGCGGAAATGTAATCACTGAAAAAAGAAACATAGAATCTCCTTTTACAAAAATTCATGCAAGTACAGGCGTTGAAGTAGTTCTAGAACAAGGGGCTCCATCTGAAATAGAAGTAGAAGTAGATGATAATTTAATAAAATACATCGTTACTAAAGTTGAAAACGGAACTTTAATTGTAAAAATTGACGGAAACATTAATACTATGGAAAATGCAATTATCCGTGTAAAAACCAAAACAATTGAAGGCTTAGAATCTTCGAGTGGTGCAAGCATAAAAACAATAAATAAATTAAGTGGGACAAGCCTAACACTAAAAACTAGTAGTGGAAGTACCATTCAAGCCGATTTAGAATACGAAAAAGTAAGTTGCGAATCTACAAGTGGAAGTGAAATTAAAGTAAGTGGAAAAACATTAACTTTAGAAACCAAATCGTCAAGCGGAAGTGAAATTAATGCCAAAGAACTTGCTTCAAACGAGATTACAGCACAGTCAACAAGCGGAAGTAGTACAACTGTAAATCCAATTGTATTATTAATCGCTAAAGCTTCAAGCGGAAGTTCTATTGATTATGTTAAGGAGCCAAAAAAAGTGGTGAAAGAAGAAACTTCTGGAGGAAGTGTGAGCTTTAACTAATTAACAAACAATTAGTAAATAATTAACAGCTTTGTTATAAGCGTTTTATAATTTTACAAATACAAACTTAAAATTCATCTCTCATGATTAAGCTAATAATTCAAGTCGTAGAATTTGTATTTACTTTGATAGTAAGTCTTATCGAATCCATTATATAATACTAAAGCATCAGTTAAAACTGGTGCTTTTTTATTAACTAAATTTCATAAAGATTGAACTTCTAATATTTAAAAAATGAAATTTGGAACAAATTTTGTGTATGTTTGTGATATCAAATCATCATAAAATGACAAAAAAAATATCATTACTATTTGCGTTTATTTTTTTTACAACGATTTGCGTTGCTCAAAAAAAAGAAAAAATAAAAGGATCAAAAATTGTAACGGTTTCTGTAAAAGAAATTCCCGCTTTTGAAAATATTGAAATTAACGACAATTTTGAGGTTTTCTTAGTAAAATCTGACAAACCTTCTGTAGAAATTGAGGCTGATGATAACCTTCATGAAATCATCAACTATGAAGTGGTTGGTGGAACATTAAGAGTTTCTTCTTTAAGAGAAGCAATTGGTGCCAAGAAATTTGCCATCCGAATCAATTATACTTCCGAATTAAAATTAATCACTGCTAAAAACGAAAGTTCAATTAAAGCTTTAGCTGATTTAGAATTGGAAAATATTACAATTAAAAACTACGATTATTCCAAATCTTTCCTTAACGTGAAAGCAAATTATTTTGCTTTAGTTTTAAACGATAAGTCAGAAGCTGAAATTAATATTAAAGCTGAAAACACTTCCTTGGAGTTAAGTAAAAATGCAGAATTGAAAGCCTTACTCACTTCTCCAGAACTTAAATTGGATATGTATCAAAAAAGTAAAGCTATAATTGAAGGAAATACCAAAAGCGCAAAGATTAGGCTTGACAATAGTGCAGAATTAAAATCTAAAAAATTCACAATTGCAAACTTAATTTTAACCGCTGAAAATAATGCGAAATGCGAAATTAATGTTTCTAATAATTTTGAATTAGAAGCCTCAGGAAAATCTGAAATCGAATTATTTGGTGAACCTAAAATTGAAATCAAGAAATTCACTAATAACACTACTTTGTTTAAAAAATAATTGTAAAAAGCACAAGGGATAGAAAAATTCTATCCCTTGTGCTTTTTTATAAAGTTAACTACGCTTTTACGCTTTTCCAGCCGCAATTAAATTTAAAGCAGAACCTGCTACAAACCATCCGATTTGACCTTCATTGTAGGTATGATTTGCCATTACAATATCTTTAGTTCCATCTGTATGAACAAATTCTAATGATAATGGTTTTCCTGGTGCAAACTCTGTTAAATCTAGGAAATTAATTGTATCGTCTTCTTGAATTTTATCATAATCGGATTCGTTCGCGAAGGTTAAAGCTAACATTCCTTGTTTTTTCAAATTGGTTTCGTGAATACGAGCGAATGATTTCACCAAAACTGCTTTTACACCTAAGAAACGTGGTTCCATAGCCGCGTGCTCACGTGAAGAACCTTCTCCATAATTATGATCACCTACAACAATAGATGGAATTCCAGCTGCTTTGTATGCTCTTTGTACTTTTGGCACTTCGTCATAAGCTCCAGTTAATTGATTTTTAACTGAATTTGCTTTACCATTGAATGCATTTTCTGCACCAATTAACATGTTATTCGAAATATTATCTAAATGGCCACGGAAACGCAACCAAGGTCCAGCCATAGAAATATGATCAGTAGTACATTTTCCGAACGCCTTGATTAACAATTTTGCGCCTGTAATATTTTTCCCGTCCCAAGCATCAAAAGGCGCTAATAGCTGTAATCGGTCTGAAGTCGGAGAAACTACAACTTCTACGCTAGAACCAACAGCTGCTGGCGCTTGAAAACCTGGATCTCTTACATCAAAACCTTTGGTTGGCAATTCATCTCCAAAAGGCGGATTCAATTTTACAGCTTCTCCTTTATCATTTATCAAAGTATCTGTAATGGGATTAAAATCCAAACGACCTGAAATCGCTAAAGCGGCTACCATTTCTGGCGAAGTTACAAAAGCATGCGTATTTGGATTTCCATCGGCTCTTTTTGAAAAGTTACGGTTGAACGAATGTACGATGGTATTTTTTTCTTGTTTGTCCGCTCCTTCTCTATCCCATTGTCCAATACAAGGCCCGCAAGCATTCGTAAACACTTTGGTTCCCATTTTCTCGAAATCGGCAATAATTCCATCTCGTTCAATCGTGTAACGAATTTGTTCCGAACCTGGGTTAATCCCAAATTCTGCTTTAGGCTTAATGCCATGAGCCACCGCTTGTCTTACAATGGAAGCAGCACGCGACATATCTTCGTAAGAAGAATTGGTACACGAACCGATTAATCCCCATTCGACTTTAATTGGCCATCCGTTAGCTTCGGCTTCCGCTTTCATTTTGGAAACTGGTGTCCCTCTATCTGGAGTGAAAGGCCCGTTAATGTGTGGTTCTAATTCTGATAAATTGATTTCGATTAATTGGTCAAAATATTTTTCTGGATTCGCATAAACTTCGGCATCAGCTGTCAAATATGAAGCAACTTTATCCGCTGCATTTACCACGTCTTGACGACCAGTTGCTGCTAAATATCTTCTCATAGAATCATCATAACCGAAGGTTGAAGTGGTAGCTCCGATTTCAGCTCCCATGTTACAAATGGTTCCTTTTCCAGTACACGACATCGATTCGGCACCTTCTCCGAAATATTCTACAATTGCACCAGTTCCTCCTTTTACAGTTAAGATATCAGCTACTTTTAGAATTACGTCTTTAGGTGAAGTCCAACCGTTTAATTTACCCGTTAGTTTTACTCCGATTAATTTTGGAAATTTTAATTCCCAAGACATACCTGACATCACATCAACCGCATCAGCACCACCAACACCAATGGCTAACATTCCTAAACCACCTGCATTTACGGTATGAGAATCAGTTCCAATCATTAATCCTCCGGGAAAAGCATAGTTTTCTAAAACGATTTGGTGAATAATTCCTGAACCGGGTTTCCAAAAACCAATTCCATACTTGTTTGACACTGATGATAAGAAATCGAAAACTTCTTTTGATTGTTTATTTGCCAACTCTAAGTCTTGTTTGGCACCATTTTTTGCTAAAATTAAGTGGTCACAGTGAACCGTTGTTGGAACCGCTACTTTACTCTTTCCTGCATGCATGAATTGCAATAATGCCATTTGTGCTGTTGCATCTTGACAAGCTACTCTATCGGGAGCAAAATCAACATAATCTTTACCTCTTGCGAAAGCTTGCGTTGGCATTCCTTCCCAAAGATGCGAATACAAAATTTTCTCAGACAAAGTCAATGGACGCCCAACTATATCACGAGCTTTATCTACTCGTTCTGCCATGGTGGCGTATACTTTTTCAATCATTTCAATATCAAATGCCATAGTAATTTATTTTGTTTGTTATTTAATCCCACTAATTTACAAAAAATTGAACAGATAAAAACAAAAAAGCCCAAGTAAAAAAACTTGAGCTTTTCATTTTGATATTTAGATTTAATTATCCTACTAACAATTTGTGAGATGGAGCAAACTTAGTTAAGTTGATTCCTTCCACCGCTTTTTTGTATTCTTCAATTGAAGGGGTTCTTCCTAAAATAGTTGACAATACTACAACAGGAGTAGATGATAATAATGATTCTCCTTTTTTCTCTGCAGAGTCTTCTACAACACGACCTTGGAACAAACGAGTTGATGTTGCCATAACCGTATCTCCTTTAGACGCTTTTTCTTGGTTCCCCATACAAAGGTTACAACCTGGACGCTCTAAGTACAACATGTTTTCATATTCGGTACGAGCAACAGCTTTTGGCGCATTATCATCAAATTCAAATCCTGAATATTTTTGTAATACTTCCCAATCACCTTCAGCTTTTAATTCGTCAACAATATTGTATGTTGGAGGAGCAACTACTAGAGGTGCCTTGAATTCCACTTTACCTTGTTGTTTTTCGATATTTTTCAACATCTGAGCTAAGATTTTCATATCTCCTTTGTGAACCATACAAGAACCGATGAATCCTAAATCTACTTTTTTATCTCCTCCGTAGAAAGAAAGCGGACGAATTGTATCGTGCGTATAACGTTTTGAAACATCTTTATTGTTAACATCTGGGTCAGCAATCATTGGCTCAGCAATTTGATCTAAATCTACGACCACTTCAGCATAATATTTTGCATTTGCATCTGGACGTAACGCTGGTTTTTCACCTGAACGAATTTCTGCAATACGTTGGTTTGCTTTATCGATTAATCCTTGAAGTACATGGTTTTTGTTGTCCATGCCTTTATCAATCATGATTTGGATTCTTCCTTTTGCGATTTCTAATGACTCGATTAACGTTTCATCTTCTGAAATACAAATTGAAGCTTTAGCTTTCATTTCAGCAGTCCAATCGGTGAATGTAAACGCTTGGTCAGCAGTTAAAGTTCCAATATGAACTTCAATAATTCTTCCTTGGAAAACGTTTTCACCACCAAATTGGTGTAACATTTGTGCTTGAGTAGCATGAACTACATCTCGGAAATCCATATAATCTGGCATACTTCCTTTGAAAGTCACTTTTACCGATTGTGGAATTGGCATTGAAGCTTCTCCAGTTGCTAAGGCTAGAGCCACAGTTCCTGAATCTGCACCGAAAGCAACCCCTTTTGACATTCTAGTGTGTGAGTCACCACCAATAATAATAGCCCATTCATCAACTGTAATATCATTTAATACTTTATGAATTACGTCAGTCATTGGATGATAAACACCTTTTGGATCACGTGCTGTAATCAATCCGAAATCATTCATGAACTGCATTAATTTCGGGATGTTTGCTTGTGCTTTTTTGTCCCAAACCGAAGCTGTGTGACAACCTGATTGGTAAGCTGCATCAACAATTGGAGAAATTACAGTAGCTGCCATTGATTCTAATTCTTGAGCGGTCATTAAACCTGTAGTATCTTGCGAACCTACAATGTTTACAGTAACACGAACATCAGAACCCGCGTGTAATACTTGTTTAGAAATAGTTCCAACAGCATTTTTGTTGAAGATTTTCTCCACTGCTGTTAATCCTTGACCTTCAATGTGAATCTCTTTTGAAGGAGCGTATACAAGAGGCGCTTCAATTCCTAAAGTTTTAGCAGCAAAAGTTTGTAGTTTTTTACCAAAAACGATAGCATACGAACCACCCGCTTTGATAAATTCCATTTTTTGTGGCGTGAATGATCTTGAAATATCAATCAATTCTTGATCACCATTGTATAATTTTTTAGTTTTTGTATTGATCGTTAAAACCGTTCCAGTTGCAACTGAGTATACTTGCTCTAAAATTGGTTCCCCGTTTTCATCGCGAACTACTTCTCCGTTGGCATCCGTTTTTTTAACCCAGTTTTTTAAGTCGATTCCGATACCACCCGTTACATCAACTGTAGTTAAGAAAATTGGAGAAATTCCATTGGTTCCTCCTACGATTGGAGCGAAATTCACGAATGGTACATAAGGACTTGCTTGTTTTCCTGTCCAAAGCGCCACGTTATTTACACCTGACATACGAGAAGAACCTACTCCCATTGTTCCTTTTTCAGCAATTAACATTACCGATTTATCTGGATGTTGTGCTTGTAACGCTTTAATTTCTTCTTGCGCTTGAGGCGTAATCATACATTTTCCGTGTAATTCACGGTCAGAGCGCGAGTGCGCTTGATTCCCTGGAGATAATAAGTCGGTTGAAATATCACCTTCTCCAGCGATGAAAGTTACTACTTTAATTTCTTCAGCAACTTCTGGAAGTTTTGTAAAGAATTCCGCTTTTGCATAGCTTTCTAAAATGTCTTTTGCTACTGCATTTCCATTTTCATATGCTACTTTTAAACGATCCATATCGGCATCGTATAAGTAAACCTGTGTTTTTAAAACTTCAGCCGCTTGTTTCGCAATTGCCTCATCGTTTCCTAAAGCTAAATCTAACAAAACCTCAATTGAAGGTCCACCTTTCATGTGTGATAACAATTCAAAAGCGAAAGTTGGTGTGATTTCAGCTACTGTTTCTTGACCTAAAATAATTTCTTTTAAAAATTTTGCTTTTGCACCAGCAGCAGGAGTGGTTCCCGGCAAAGTGTTATAGATGAAAAATTGCAAGCAATCTTCTCTATTTGCATTGTTTGTATCTTTGATTTGAGCAATGATTTCGTTCAATAAATCAGCACTATCAATTGGTTTTGGATGTAATCCTTGACCTTTTCTTTCTTCGATTTCTTTAATGTATTCGTTATAAAGATTCATTTCAGCAGCTAATGCCATACTATAAATAAGTTAATTAGTGTTTGTTGTTAAAGTGGCACAAATTTAATAAATCTTAATCAAATTTAAAAATTTTTAATAAAAAGCCTAAATAGAAGAATTATTATTTGCAAAGATTTTATTTTAGTATTTATTTTTCAATAAAATTCGATAAAACGAAAATATTTTGAATAATTCGTAATTTAAAATCAAAGTTTTATTAATTTGACAAAACCTTTAAAAAAAAGCTAGTATTCTATCAATTTATCATTTTCTTTTCTCTGAGATTGGTCATTGGTTTTTCAAAAAATCGATAAAGCATATAAGACAAAATAAGAACCAGAAACCAATAACTAAAAGTGTATACAAAAAGATAAAATCCACGAAGATTTTCAGATGGAAACAATACCTTCATTGCATGAAGAATAACGGTATAATGCAATAAATAGACACTATATAAGATAACACTCAACAAGGCTACGCACTTTAAAAAAAAGACATTCTTTAATTTAATTGTAACTAAAAAGGGAATCGTCAAGCAAATTGAAATAGAATTCAGCGGCAAATAAAAAACATTAAAAAAAAATTGATGCCTTTCATATTGAATTCCGAAGACAAAAATTAATATGTGAAGCGTAAAAATTCCTAAAATCCCAACTAAAAAAAGATATAAATTCCATTTTGAGGCAATAAAATTATTGGAATACAAATAGAAAAGCACAAATCCAAAATAAATAGCATCTAATCTGTAAATAGTTACTTTTCGTAATGATTCATTCCATTGATTTAATGAAGTTAATTCATGTGTAAAATTGAAATATAGTCTTACACCAAAAAACAACACAATCATAAATAAACTCATTCCTAAAAATAGCTGTTTTCGATTTGCATTTGGAAATATTTTTACTAGAAGCAACAATGTACAAGGCCCGATGATATAACAAAACTGTTCAACTGCTAAACTCCATGAAATTCTATAAAAATCGGGAGCATTATGGGATAAGTTTTGTAAATAGACAAAATAAAGGTATAGTTTCTCAGGTATTTCATTATAAAACAAATACCATAGCAAAACATTAACAAAAAGAATTAAATAATAATTAGGCAATGTCCTAAACCATCTTCTCTTTAAAAAAACTATAACACTTGAAAAAGAAAAATCCTCATTCTCAAGCATTCGAAGGACGATTTTACCAATTAAAAATCCGCTAATTATGAAAAAAAATTCTACACCAATTGTTCCGCTCAATTGCATTAACCAACTAATTAAAGGAGGAAAAAAATCACTAATCCAAAGACTATGTGAAAACACAACCAATGAAATTGCAATTGATCTAGCAATATCTAAACCATGCATACGTTTATTTAAATCAATTGCTAAACCGAACATAAACTTCTTTACAAAAGTTTTTTAATAATATCTTCTTCCGAAATTCCTTCGGCGTCGGCTTTGTAATTTTTTACGATTCTGTGACGAAGAATTCCAATGGCTACTGCTTTTACATCTTCGATATCTGGAGAAAATTTACCATTAAAAGCGGCGTTGGTTTTTGCTGCCAAAATTAAATTTTGCGAAGCCCTTGGACCAGCACCCCAATCGATATATGTTTTCACAAATTCGTTTGAAAGTGGATTATCGGGACGCGTTTTGCTTACTAACGAAACTGCATATTCAATTACATTATCAGCAACGGGTAACTTACGAATTACATTTTGAAAATCAATAATTTCTTGAGCAGTAAATAAAGAATTTACCACAGGTTTAAAATCAGAAGTGGTTGCTTTTACTACATTTACTTCTTCCTCAAAACTTGGATAATCCAATTTTACAGCAAACATAAAACGATCTAATTGCGCTTCTGGTAACGGATAAGTTCCTTCTTGCTCAATTGGATTTTGAGTTGCTAATACGAAATAAGGCAAATCTAATTTATAATGATGTCCGGCTACAGTCACCGCACGTTCTTGCATAGCTTCTAAAAGAGCAGCTTGCGTTTTTGGCGGCGTTCTGTTAATTTCATCTGCCAAAATAATATTGGAAAATATTGGTCCTTTGATGAATTTAAAATGACGATTTTCATCTAAAATTTCACTTCCTAATATATCCGACGGCATCAAATCAGGTGTAAACTGAATTCTTTTGAAATTCAATCCTAAAGCTTGCGAAATAGTATTAACCATTAAAGTTTTTGCTAATCCGGGAACACCAATTAATAAAGCATGTCCACCAGAAAAAATACTCATCACAATTTGATGTACGACTTCATCCTGACCTACAATTATTTTTGCAATTTCCTGCTTTAATGCTTTTTGTCTTTCAACTAATTCCTGAATGGCTGCTACATCTGACATAATAAATTTAGGATTTAAAAATTTGAACTTAATTATTATTACACTAAAATATAAAATAAATCATAAACCCTTTGAATGTTCAAAGGGTTTATGATTTATTTTTTTAACCAATTATTAGTAAAATCACAATCTTTGTATTCGTCCGATATTTTAATATAGGTTTCTTTTATTTTTTCTTCACTCCATTTAGCAATTTCTTTAATTTGCTTATCTTTCAAGGCTAGCTCTTTTATTTTTAAATAATCTTTCGCGAAATCAGCTAAATGTTCTTCGGTTCTATTATTAACTGTTATAATTTTATAAAATTTTAAACCACCACCAGATCTGTCTTCATCTAAAATTGGTAATGAAATTTCACCATCTTTTAATGATGAAACTTGACCATATAAGGCTGGATCCATTTTTGTTAATTCAAATCTAGGCTCCATAGTTCTAGGATTTAATAAAACTCCACCATTATTTTTGGTTTCTTTTTCATCAGATGAAGACTTAGCAGCATCAGCAAATGTTATTTCTTTGTTTAAAATTTTCGCTCGAATATCTTCGATTTTAGCCTTAGCGTCTTTCATTGCTTGATTTGAAACTTTTGGCGAAATTAAAATATGACGCAATTCAACCTCTTGACCTTTAATTTTATCAACCATAATGATATGATATCCATAGTCTGTTTCAAAAGGTTCCGAAATTTCTCCTTCAGCTAAACTAAAGGCTACTTCTTTGAATTCCTTTACAAATCCAGTTTTACGATTAATTTTATAATACCCTCCGTTAGAACTTGAACCTGGATCTTCAGAAAACAGAACCGCTTTACTGAAAAAACTAGCACCATTTAATACATCTTGTCTTATTTCTTTTAATTTTTCTACTACTCTTTTCTTTTCTTCATCTGTTATTACAGGCTTTACGACAATCTGAGCAACCTCCATTTCAGCACCAAATGTTGGAATTTCATCTGCTGGAATTTCTTTGAAAAAGTTACGAACCTCCTCAGGAGTTATGGTAATTTCATCAACAATCTTCTTTTGCATTTGAGATGTTAACTTATTCATCTTTATAATTTCAAAAAAATAAGACTTAAATTCTTCTATATTTTTTTTCTTATAAAACTTAACTACTTTTTCAATCGAACCAATTTGCTGCACCATCGCATCTAATTGTTCATTCATAAAACTATTTACTTCAGCGTCAGTAACAACAATACTATCTTGAATAGCATGGTGAGCATACAATTTATCTTCTAACTGTTTACCAAACAATTGACATCGTGTAAT
>NZ_DITB01000105.1 GCF_002422095.1 Flavobacterium sp. UBA6195 | reverse complement strand
CCTTTTGCAAACATAGGATGACAAGAAGACGTCTAGAGTTATTATTTGGAAATTTGAACTCGTTTCAGCTTCTCTAAATTTTTGGCTTATTTTTTGATTGAAATTCCTAAATTTAGAACATGAAAAAAGCACTTAGCGTCTTATCGATAGTTTTGTTTTTATTCTCTTGCACAGAGAAAGAAAAAACCTATGAAGAATTAGAAGCAGAAGTTTTGTGCGATGTGTTGCCGAATGTCATTCATTCTTTTATTCAAATTAATTTGCCACCTCCACCTCCACCAAGTTCGGATTCATTAGAAATTAATTTTAATATTGATTCTATTACTAAGGATATCGAAAGACAAAGAGATGAAATTAAAAAATTAGCCCAAGAGAAAAATAAAATACATATTGGTTTAAATTCTCTGTTGTTTTCAATTAACAAATCAGAATTTAGAATCACAAATCAAAGAAATATTTCTATTGACAGCTTAAAGGAGAGAAAATTTAGACCAAAAGAATTATTAAATTCAACTTTGAAAATTAAATTTGTTGAAAATGATACAATTGCTGATAGAGGGGAGTTTATTAAAGATTCTCAAATTAAAGCTTTGTCAAGCGTTAGTCGAGTTTTGTTTAATGATAAGAAAACAAAAGCTTTTTTTAAACTTTATCCTTTTGGTTGTTTACCTTATTCAATTGAAGTAGTTTCAGAAAAGGTAAATAATAAATGGGTAGTTAAAGAAATTATAGAACAATAAAAAACCTCAAAATTTAGACATCTAAACTTTGAGGTTTTACTTTATTGAATTTTGAGTTTTCTTAGTAACCCAATTTTTCTCTAACTCTTTTCAAAACGCCATTTGCTACCGCACTTGCTTTTGAAGCACCTTCTAGTAATAATTTATCTACTTCTTCTAGATTGTTGATGTAGTAATTGTACTTTTCTCTTTCGGTTTTGAATTTCTCAACGATTAATTCAAACAAAGCTTGTTTCGCGTGACCGTAACCGTAATTTCCAGCTTCGTATTTGGCACGTAAATCAGCAACTTCTTCTGCAGAACCTAATAATTTGTATAAAGCAAACACGTTACAAGTGTCTGGGTTTTTTGGTTCTTCAAGTGGAGTGCTGTCGGTTTCAATGGTTTTAATTTGTTTTAGTAACGCTTTATCGTCTAAAAAGATATTGATAAAATTGTTTCTCGATTTACTCATTTTTTGTCCGTCTGTTCCTGGGATAATCATGATTTGCTCATCAATTTTAGCTTCAGGCAATACAAACGTTTCACCCATTTGGTGATTGAATCTCGAAGCTACATCACGCGTAATTTCTAAATGTTGTAATTGATCTTTTCCAACAGGAACGAATTCGGCATCATATAATAAAATATCGGCTGCCATTAACATTGGATACGAAAACAATCCTGCATTTACATCGTCTAATCTATCGGCTTTATCTTTGAAAGAATGTGCTAATGTTAAACGTTGAAACGGAAAAAAGCAACTCAAATACCAAGAAAGCTCTGTAGTTTGAGGCACATCTGATTGGCGGTAAAAAACCACACGATTCGTATCTAAACCACACGCCAGCCAAGCCGCCGCAACACTATATGTATTTTGTCTTAATTCTGCTCCATTTTTGATTTGCGTAATCGAATGCAAATCGGCAATGAAAAGAAAAGACTCGTTATCAGGATTGTTTGCCATCTGAATAGCAGGAATAATTGCTCCTAATAAATTACCTAAGTGTGGTGTTCCTGTACTTTGAACTCCGGTTAAGATTTTTGCCATTGTTGTTTTTTAACGCTAAGCGTTGCTAAGTTGTTATTTAGAAATGCAAATGTAAAGTAAAAACAGAAAAGTAAAAAGAGATGTGTTTTATTAAAATGATTACTTTTGGAAATCAAATAATCACGCTTAATGAAATTTTTAAAATATCCGCTTACTCTTCTATATCGCATTTGGTTTTATATCTTGGTTTTAGTTCCAATTATTGTGTTGTTCCCGTTTATTTTGGCTACCATTTTAAGCGAGAAAACCTATCCGTTATTTTTTAAAATTGCGAGGTTATGGTCTAAGATTATTTTAATTGGAATGGGTTTTAATTATTCTATTGAAAGTGATGAAGTTTTTGAAGATGGAAAAAGTTATATGTTGGTAGCTAATCACACTTCAATGACCGATATTATGTTGATGTTGATTGCAGTAAAAAATCATCCGTTTGTTTTTGTGGGAAAGAAAGAATTGGCTAAAATTCCTATTTTTGGCTTTATTTATAAACGCGTTTGTATTTTAGTAGATAGAAGCAATAGCAAAAGTCGTTACCAGGTTTTTGAACGTGCACAAAAAAGAATTCACCAAGGATTGAGTATTTGTATTTTTCCCGAAGGTGGTGTTCCAGAGGAACATATAGTATTAGACGAATTTAAAGACGGCGCTTTCAGAATTGCTATTGAACACGGTTTACCAATTGTTCCGATGGTATTTTTTGATAATAAAAAACGATTCTCTTATACTTTTTTTAGTGGAAGTCCAGGAAAAATGCGTGCTAAAATTTATCCAATAATTGAAACGAAAGGCAAAACATTGGAAGACAGAAATGCATTGAAACAACAAGTAAGAGATATCATTTTACAACCGTTGCTTCAGGATTTAAAATAAAAAAGTCCAAACGCATTTGGACTTTCTCAGTTTCATTTTAACTAGAAATGAAACAACTTAACTAAAAATTTAAGCTTAACCAACAAAGCTTAAAAACTAAAACTAAACCCAGTATACAAGCCGATAAAATAAGGCTTGAAATTACTTGAGTTTTCACTGAATGAATTGATTTGATATTTAAACATAGGCTGGAAGTTAGCATCAAAACTTTTCCAAAAATTATATTTAAAGCCAAATCCCACATTACTACTAAAATGTATATTGTTTAAATTGTTTGCTTTTCCTACATTCATTTCCATACCATCAGTTAATAAAGAAATGCTATTATTGTTTAGAAATAAAGTACTCATTCCGCCTATTATTTCTACTTTAAATTTTTTGTCTAATATTTTATATGAAATTTCTAAAGGGACTTCAATATAACTTATATTTTGTTTTAAGGAACCAGTATTTTCAGTTATGGCAATATTTTCAACATCGCTCGAAAGAGTTTCAATTATATTGTTTTTTGAAGTAAAAACAATATTTGTAGCTTTTTCATTTCTTGAAATATTAGGAACATTATTTTCTACACTTCTCATTTTTGAATCATAAACAACATCATTAGTGTTGTAGCTTAAATTAATATTGTTAATTCCTGCTCTTACACTCAATTTGTTTGAAATAAAAAAAGAAGTTGATATCCCGTAACTTAAAGTTGTTGTATAGTCCTTACGATTAGAATTAAATTGTTCATCAATTGAAGATCCTTCTGCTAATGAATTGAAATAAACAGGCGACGCGTTAGTGCTAATCGCCCATTTACTTCTTTTTTCTTCTTTTTCATCTTCATTTTTCCCATCCTCTTTTTCTTTAAGCAATTCTTCTAGCGGATTGGTTTCTTTAGAAACTTCAGTCACTAGCGTACTATCTTGAGTAATGATTTCATTGGAAACAAAAACATTTGAATTGTTTGTTAGTTTTGTAATAAAATCATTATTAGTTATTGTTGTTGTGTTTGATGTTTTATTTTCAAAAAAAGCATCAATAGTTTTTTTATGGATAGAGTTTTTATCTTCTCTCTTGTTATCAACTACGTTATTGACATCAAATAGGTTTTCAAAAGCGGAATTATTTTTGTTAAACTTCGTTTTTGATTTTCTTTTTGTCTTGTTTTTTTCTGTATTAGTAACTAAAACTTTTTCAAAATTTAGCTCAGATGATTGTTTTTTGAAATTGTTCTTTTCTTTTTTAAATCCTTTTTGATTTGAGTTAATATTGTTTAATTTATCATTTGAAACCCATCCTTTTCTTTTATCAGAATTATGTTTAAGCTCTGAATTAACTAATTTATCATCAATCGAATTTTCTTTATTTTGAAGTATTGAGTTGTTAGATTTTATATTTAATTTTTTTTCATTTGAATCTGCATCATAAACAATTGCTTCGTTATTTGGCAAAGTAATGTTTGAATTATTTGACTTTCCTTTAGAGTTTTTAGTATTTACAATTGTGCTGTCGGAATTTGGTGCTTTAATTGTACTATTTTCACCTAAGAAATTCCAAATTAAAACTCCAATTATGAAAAGTGAAGCGGCAATACCTGAAAGTTGAAACCAAAGTGGCACAATTCTTTTTTTCTTCTTATTTAAACGATTTGCAATAATATCCCAAGACTCTTCAGGCGGTAATGCTTCGAAATCTTTGAATTTCTCTTGAAATAATCGTTCTATATTTTTATTTTCTTTCATTTACTTTTTTTTACATCAAAACTAGTATTTGACTCAATTTTATTCTTCAAAATAGCTTTAGCTCTTGCTAAGTTAGATTTTGAAGTTCCAATGTTTATTTCCAACATTTCAGAAATTTCTTTGTGAGAATAACCATCTAAAACATAAAGATTAAATACCAATCGATACCTATCGGGTAACTCTTGTATTATTTTGTTTAGAAATTCTAAACTCACAGTATCATCATCAATTTCTATATCTTCTTCTGCTGGAATTTTCTCAGAAACAATTTCAAATATATTTTGTTTTCTATATTGTTGTAAAACATAGTTAATTACTATTCTTTTTGCCCAACCTTCAAAAGAACCTGAGTTTTTATATTGACTTATTTTCTCAAATATGATTAAAAAACTTTCTTGTAAATTATCTTGAGCTTCTTCATAATTACGAGAGTATTTCAAGCACACAGTAAACAACTTTGGCGCCAATAATTTGTAAAGTTGTTCTTGCGACTTGATATTGTTTTTAATACATTCATGTATGAGTTGCTCAATTATC
Organism: Flavobacterium sp. UBA6195; assembly: GCF_002422095.1. Taxonomy (GTDB): domain Bacteria; phylum Bacteroidota; class Bacteroidia; order Flavobacteriales; family Flavobacteriaceae; genus Flavobacterium. Next base: position 3,982 of record NZ_DITB01000105.1, on the reverse strand, counting down.
AAATGTTTTTATTTTTAAATTACAGGTATTTCATATTCTAAAAAAATATCATTCCCATTTGAATCTTTTCCATGCCAAAATTTAAAAATGTAAGTACCGTTGTTTGTGGGCTTAAAATTTAAAATTTCTTCAAAAGTTTCATTTTCATTATAACTAGTACAGTTTCTATTATCTTCAAAAACAACAGTTTGAACCGCTATTGTTCTTACATTTAAGTTTTTTTCATATACAAAACCATAAAACCCATAACAACTATTGGGTTTGTGATAACTAATTCTAATTTGATACGTTTCTCCCATTATAAATTCCGCTGGCATATCAACACTTTCAACAGGCAATGTCACATAGTAAAAACGTTCACTTTCTTCTACACTACAAGATGAAACAATAAATAAAGTAAGAAGTAAAATAAAAATTTTTTTCATTTTAGAAATCATTTTAATTCATTATAAGTTAGATTAAAAAAAGAATAAAAGGTTGCGTTAGACCAAAAAAAATCCCGAAAAAATCGGGATAATTTATTAACCATGGTTTTCTTTGATGGTTTCTTTTATTTTTTGTTCTAATTCATCCATCAATTCTGGATTGTCTTTAATTAACACTTTCACAGCATCTCTACCTTGACCCAACTTAGTTTCTCCATAACTAAACCAAGAGCCACTTTTCTTGATTATTTCAAATTCTACGGCTAAGTCTAAAATTTCACCTACTTTAGAAATTCCTTCTCCGTACATAACATCAAATTCAGCTGTTCTAAATGGTGGCGCTACTTTGTTCTTAACGATTTTAACTTTAGTTCGATTTCCAATTACGTTTTCGCCATCTTTAATTTGTGTCGATTTACGAATATCTATACGAACCGAAGCATAGAATTTTAATGCGTTTCCACCTGTTGTGGTTTCTGGATTTCCAAACATTACCCCAATTTTATCACGTAACTGGTTAATGAAAAATACGGTACAATTGGTTTTGTGAATGGTACCTGTTAACTTTCTCAAAGCTTGCGACATTAAACGAGCATGTAATCCCATTTTAGAATCTCCCATGTCGCCCTCAATCTCGCTTTTTGGAGTTAAAGCAGCAACCGAGTCAACAACAACGATATCAACTGCTCCTGAGCGAATTAAACTCTCGGCAATTTCTAACGCTTGTTCACCATTGTCAGGTTGCGAAATAATTAAATTGTCAATATCAACCCCTAATTTCTCAGCATAAAAACGGTCAAATGCGTGCTCAGCATCAATAAATGCTGCAATTCCACCCGCTTTTTGAGCTTCTGCAATGGCGTGTAATGTTAACGTGGTTTTACCTGACGATTCCGGTCCGTAGATTTCTATGATTCTTCCTCTTGGGTAACCATTTACTCCAAGAGCCAAATCAACACCTAATGAACCTGACGGAATAGCTTCTACTTCTTCAACAGCGCTATCACCTAATTTCATTACGGTTCCTTTTCCGTACGTTTTGTCAAGTTTGTCTAATGTTAGTTGTAAGGCTTTTAATTTTGCGTCTTTATCTGAGCTCATAATAAAATATTTTTCGTAAAAATACATTTTTTTTTATTCGATACAAAAAATGTTAATATGTTTTGATGGGCTATTAAAGATTTGATTTTTAATCAATTTTATTACCTTTGTGCCCGAATTCTTCCATTTAGAATTCATAACATAATTCTCACTTAAACGTTTATAGCATGCAACTGTACAACACCTTAAGCGCAGAAGAAAGAAAAGAGCTAATTGATTTAGCGGGTAAACAACGATTAACGTTGTCTTTCTATGCGTATGCCAAAATTGAAGACCCTAAAAAATTTCGTGATGATTTATTTCTAGCTTGGAATGCACTCGATGCACTGGGCCGTATTTACGTTGCTCACGAAGGAATTAACGCTCAAATGAGTGTGCCAGCAGAAAATTTTGAAGCTTTTCGCGAAACTTTAGAAGTATATGATTTCATGCGTGGTATTCGATTGAATGTTGCCGTAGAACAAGACGATCATTCATTTTTGAAATTAACAATCAAAGTGCGTCATAAAATTGTAGCCGATGGTTTAAATGACGAAACGTTTGATGTTACCAATAAAGGAGTTCACTTAAATGCCAAAGCTTTCAATGAAATTTTAGAAGATCCTAACACGATTGTGGTAGATTTCAGAAATCATTACGAAAGTGAAGTAGGTCATTTTAAAGGAGCTATTACTCCAGACGTAGAAACTTTTCGTGAATCGTTACCTATTATCAACGAGCAGTTAAAAGATTTCAAAGAAGATAAAAACCTAGTGATGTATTGCACCGGAGGAATTCGTTGCGAAAAAGCATCTGCGTATTTCAAACATCAAGGTTTTAAAAATGTATTTCAGCTTGAAGGTGGAATCATCAATTACGCCAAACAAATCAAAGAGGAAGGTTTGGAAAGTAAATTTATTGGTAAGAATTTCGTATTTGATAATCGTTTAGGAGAACGAATTACTGAAGATATTATTTCGCAATGTCATCAATGTGGAAAACCTTGTGATAATCACACCAACTGTGCAAACGATGGTTGTCATTTATTGTTTATTCAATGTGACGAATGTAAAGCAGCCATGGAAAATTGCTGTTCTACCGAATGTTTAGAAATAACACATTTACCATTAGCCGAACAAGTAAAATTGAGAAGCGGAAAACAAGTTGGAAATAAAGTATTCCGTAAAGGAAAATCCGAAGCGTTGAAATTTAAAAAATCAGGTGAATTGCCTGATGCTCCAATTGCAACAGTGAAACCGGTTAAAGATATTCGCCAAAAAATCAAAGTTAAAAAAGTGATTTTAGGAAAAGCTCAACATTACTACGTTAAAGCTCAAGTAGGCCTTTTTCAAATCGAAAATAACGAATTGAATGTAGGAGACAAGATATTAATTTCAGGACCTACTACTGGAAATGAGGAATTGGTTGTGGAAAAAATGTTTGTTAATGGAACGGAAGCCAATCAAGCAAAACAAGGTGATAAAGTAACTTTTGCTTTACCTTTTAGAGTAAGATTATCAGATAAATTATTTAAAATTATCAGCTAATGACAACTTCTGGAAGAATAGAATTGATGGCGCCTGCCGGAAATTTCGAATCCATGCAAGCAGCTTTAGATAATGGTTGCGATTCCATTTATTTTGGTGTTGAACAATTAAATATGCGCGCACGTGCAACCGTAAATTTCGTTTTAGACGATTTACCAGAAATTGCGCGTCGTTGCAACGAAAAAAATGTTAGAACCTATCTAACTTTAAATACCATAATTTACGATCATGATTTATCGATTGTAAAAACACTTTTGACTAAAGCTAAAGAAGCAGGAATTACAGCCGTAATTGCATCTGACCAAGCGGTGATTATGACGGCTCGTACGATGGGAATGGAAGTGCATATTTCTACTCAATTGAATGTAACGAACATCGAAACTGTGAAATTCTACTCCATGTTTGCTGATACGATTGTTCTGTCTCGCGAGTTGAGTTTACGCCAAGTAAAGAAAATCACCGATGATATTGAAAAAGAGCAAATCAAAGGACCAAGTGGTAATTTGGTTGAAATCGAAATCTTTGGTCACGGGGCATTGTGTATGGCAGTTTCTGGGAAATGTTATTTGAGTTTACATTCGCACAATTCCTCTGCCAATCGAGGTGCTTGCAAACAAAATTGTCGTAAAAAATATACGGTTATCGATCAAGAATCTGGTTTTGAAATCGAACTTGACAACGAATACATGATGTCCCCAAAAGATTTATGTACCTTAGATTTTCTGGACCAAGTTATCGATTCGGGTATCAAAGTATTGAAAATTGAAGGGCGCGGAAGAGCAGCAGATTATGTAGCAACGGTTACAAAAACTTATCGTGAAGCTATCGATTCCTATTACGAAGGAACATTTACCAAAGAAAAAATCAATACTTGGATGGAAGCTTTGGCAACCGTTTACAATCGTGGTTTTTGGAGCGGTTATTATTTGG
>NZ_DITB01000130.1 GCF_002422095.1 Flavobacterium sp. UBA6195 | reverse complement strand
GAGTTTTTTCACAGCCTGACGTTATTGCGCCATCATTAACCGATACACCTTTAGCCGATAAATTCTTGAATAACGAAACCAAACAAGAAAAATCAGCAGAGCGTCATCCATTAAAACGATTTGGAAAACCAGAAGACAGCGCACAAATGGCAACCTTTTTATTAAGTGATAAAAGCAGTTGGATTTCGGGACAAATTTTCCATGTGGATGGTGGAATGTCAACATTATTAGTAAACGGATAAAAAATTAAAAAACAACTTCAAGTTCAAACTCAAAATCAAACTTGAAACTTGAAACCTGAAACAAAAAAATATGAACATCTTTTGGTTTAGACGTGATTTAAGAGTAGATGACAACGTTGGATTTTTTCATGCTTTGAATAGCGATGAAGAAGTGCTACCTATTTTTATTTTTGATGAAAATATTCTGTCTCAATTACCCAAAAATGATGCTCGCGTTACTTTTATTCATGAACAATTAGAGAAAATTCAATCGGAATTGAAGAAGCATGGAAAATCATTAGCGGTTTTTCATGGCAAACCAATAGAAATCTTCGAAAAACTAGTTGCTGAAAATAGCATTTCATCGGTTTACACCAATCACGATTACGAACCTTATGCTCGCAAACGTGATAAGGAACTGAATCAATTATTTGTAAGTAAAGGAATTTCATTCTTAACTTCTAAAGATCAAGTTATTTTCGAAAAAAGCGAAGTAGTTAAAGATGATGGAAGTCCATATGTAGTCTACACGCCTTATTCAAAAAAATGGAAAGAGAACTTTAAGAAGATTAAATTGGTTCATTATCCATCAGAAGAAAAATTGGATAGAATTGCGCAGCACTCCTACCCTTTTTTATCGTTGTCCGATATTGGTTTTGAAAAATCGGAAATTAAAATTACTCCTTTTGATGTTTCCGAAAGTTTAATTCAGAATTACGAAGCCACTCGCAATTTTCCTGCTTTGAATAAAACTTCTTATTTGGGAATTTATCTACGTTTTGGAGCGGTTTCTATCAGAAAAATGATAGAAAAAGCTATCGCTGAAAAGAACGAAACCTTTTGGAACGAATTGATTTGGCGCGAATTTTTCATGCAAATCTTATGGCATTTTCCACACACACAAAATGCAAGTTTTAGACCAAAATATGATGCCATTATTTGGGAAAACAATGAAGATTTATTTCAAAAATGGTGTCAAGGAAAAACCGGTTATCCTTTTGTTGATGCTGGAATGCGTGAATTGAATAAAACCGGTCATATGCACAATCGTGTTCGTATGATTGTTGCTAGTTTCCTATGCAAACATCTCTTAATCGATTGGCGTTGGGGCGAAGCTTATTTCGCTCAAAATCTTTTGGATTATGAAATGGCGAGTAACGTTGGGAATTGGCAATGGGCTGCAGGTTCAGGAGTGGATGCCGCACCTTATTTCCGAATTTTTAACCCAACAGAACAAATCAAGAAGTTTGATAAAGACTTAAAATACATCAAAAAATGGGTTCCTGAATTGGAAACTCAATATTATCCAAAACCTATCGTAGACCATAAAGAAGCTCGAGAAAAATGTTTAAAAGTCTATAAAGAAGCTGTTGGTTAGGATAGCGTTGCCCTAAACACTATAAAATGTAAAAAAATGAAAATTGTTTGGTTCAAGAGAGATTTGCGTTTGCACGATCATGAAGCCTTACATGAAGCCTTATCGACTTCTGGGAAAACGTTATTGCTTTACATTTTCGAACCTTCGTTGATGAAAGATTATCATTATAGTCAACGTCATTTTGATTTTGTCAAACAATCATTAGAAGCATTACAGAAAGAACTTTTAAAATATCACACTCAAATATTAATTGTTCAAGGCGAAGCAGTTGCAGTATTTGAAAAACTATCCAAACTTATTTCTATCAGAGCCGTTTATTCACATCAGGAAACGGGAATAAAATTAACTTTTGATAGAGATTTAGCTGTTGCTAAACTATTAAAAGTTAAAGGAATTGCATGGAATGAATACATCACTAACGGCGTTATTCGTGGCATCAAAAACCGAAAGACTTGGAAAGAAGATTGGTATGATTTTATGGATAAAGATTGTCTTCCGTTTCAGCCTACACCAAGAAGTTTTGTCAAATACATTGAAATTGAAGAATTAGAGAATCACTTCGAAATTCCATCCATAAAAACTGTTCACAATCCCAATTTTCAGAAAGGTGGCGTTCCAACGGCTTTACGCTACATGAAATCTTTTTTTGAAGAACGTGTACAAAATTATAGCAGTCATATTTCAAAACCAGAATTAGCAAGGAAAGGTTGTAGTCGTTTATCACCTTATATTGCTTGGGGAAATTTATCTATTCGACAAGTGTATACCAAAGCTTGGGAATTACATCAGCAAGGAAAATTCAAACGTCAAATATCTAATTTTGCATCTCGTTTGCGTTGGCAAGCGCATTTCATTCAGAAATTTGAGATGGAATGTTCGATGGAATTTATCGCTGTAAACAAAGGCTATCGCAATTTGAATCAAAGAGTTAACGAAAAATATCACAAAGCTTGGATTACTGGAAAAACGGGCGTTCCTTTGGTTGATGCTTGCATGCGCTGTTTGAATACGACTGGTTATTTGAATTTTAGAATGCGTGCATTAGTAGTTTCATTTTATACCCATCATTTGTTCCAACCTTGGCAAAATTGTAGTCAGCATTTAGCCCAACAATTTTTAGATTTTGAACCTGGAATTCATTATCCGCAAATTCAGATGCAAGCTGGTGTTACGGGAATCAACACACTAAGGGTTTACAATCCGGTGAAAAATTCGTACGAACATGATGAAGATGGAAATTTTATAAAAAAATGGGTGCCTGAATTAGCCAATATTCCAACCGAATTCATTCACGAACCATGGAAATTAACTCCAATAGAATCCATGTTGTACGGATTTGAATTGGGAAGAGATTATCCAAATCCTATTGTAAATTTGGAGGAAGCCAGAAAGTTTTCGAGCGATTTCTTTTGGTCGATGCGAAAAAATAAATCGGTCAAAAAAGATAGTAAGCGCATTTTAGCGAAACATACGCTACACGATCAAGAAATGAGTTAGTTTAAATAGCTAAAAACTCCTCCAATACTCACTATAAAAATTATCCGTTTGCATTAATTCATTGTGATTACCAAAGTGCGAAATAGTTTTATTTTCCAAAACATAAATCACATCTGCAATATTCCTTAAAGCATTTAAACGATGCGAAATAAAGAAAATCGCACAGTGTGGTTTTATCTTTTCAAACAAATTCATTGTAAAGTTTTCTGTATTTCTATCCATTGCAGAAGTAGCTTCATCAAGTATTAAGAATTGAGGTCTTTTATATAAAACTCTTGCTAAAGCAATGATTTGTTTTTGTCCACCACTCAAATTAATTCCTTCTTCTCCAAGAATGGTCGCCAAACCTTGAGGAAATTGATTAAAATAAACATCAAAACCAAAATGTGTTAAAAATTGTACGATATTTTCTGGAGTATCAATATTTCCTAATAAAATATTATCAATTACATTTCCGTTAAAAATGGTAATTTCTTGGGAAATTACACCTATTAAATTTCGGTAACTTTTTAGTTCAATTTTATTTAATTGGTATTGATTGTTTACTATAATAACTCCGTTTTCAAAATTGTAAAAGCGTTGTAAAATTTGTCCTAAAGTACTTTTTCCACTTCCACTTTCTCCAACAATTGCTGTAAATTTTCCTTTTTCTATGTTTAGATTGATGTTTGTAAACAATTCACTTCTACCTGCAAAACGAAACGAAAGATTTTCAATAGCAATGGAATTTATTTCAGAAATCGGTAAGCCTTCTTCCTTCTCTTTTTCTATCGAGGCAAATTCATACATTCTGTTAAAAGCTATTTTTGCCTCATTTATTGGAATTGAAATCAAAGCTAAATTTGCAATTGATGGCATAATCGAACTTACAATTCCTAAAATTGCCATTAATTCGCCCAGTTTAATTTCTTTATTAAAAACTTGAATCGAAGTATAAATCAAAACACCAATCAAAAAGAATACACTTGCTAAACCCGATTGCCAAGAAAGAGCAATATTAATTTTTCCTAAATTGAAAATCTTATCTTGAAAATTAGCAAAAACAGCTTCATTGGCATTATTGAAAACTTCTTGCTTGTTGTCGTTTTTAATGGTTGCAATACCCTGAATAGTGTTAATATAATTACTTTCGTTAAAAGCATAACTTTGCATGACTTCCTTTTGCGAATTAATAATTTTCTTGTTACTTCTATAAATAATGTAAAAATAAATTGGCACACTTAACAGAGCAATTAATCCTATTTTCCACGAATACATAAATAAGAAAACCATTGAAATTATTGATACTAAAACATCTATTACTAAACTACTTGCAAGCATTTTAATCACTCGTTGCACTCGTTGTGTATCGTTTAAACGAGCCACTAATTCTCCTATTTTTCGAGTATCAAAAAAAGGTTTTGGTAATTGTAATAAAGAAGAAAAGAAATTGGTATTGATACGATTATTAAAATCTTTAGATTGTTGTAACAAAAAGAACTCTCTCAAAGCACCAATTCCAACTCTTGCCAAAAGCAAAACGGTTAATAAACCAATGCCCGAAACTAATTTTTTGATGTTATTTGAAGGTAAAATGTCATCAATTAACTTTTGAGAAAACAACGACATCGCCAAACCTAAACCAGCCACAAAAACACCTAATAGAACAGAAATCCATAGTAGTTTATAATCTTCTTTTAACAAGTTTAAAAACCATTTCTTTTGCGAATTTTTCTCGTTTTCCGCTTTAATAAAACTCTCATTTATTTCTAATGTTAAACAACTTTTTGAAACCCAAATTTTATCTAATTCATCAACAGATAAATAATAAACACCTTTTGCTGGGTCGCCAATTAAAAAGCCTTTTTCAGAATCATATTCATAGCAAACAACATAATGTTGCAATTGCTCTTGAATTACAACATGCAAAATCACAGGTTGTTTGTGGTCTATTAATGCTTGTATATCAGCCTCGCAACCTTCGGCAGTGAAACCTATTTTATTAGCCACTTGATACAAACCAAGCATGGTTGTGCCTTGTTTTGTGGTGCCACTCAATTCTCTTAATTTCTCAATAGAATTAGTGCCACCATTTAGTTTAATTAGGCTCATTAAACAAGCAACGCCACAATCTGACTGGTCTAATTGTAGCGTATGTGTTTTTTCGATATGTTTTTTGTTCATTGTTTTTTATTTTGTCATGCTGAACTCGTTTCAGCATCTCGTCATTGCGAGGAATGAAGTAATTTCATTTTATTTTGAAGTGAATTTATTCAAAACCGTTTCAATTTTAACCTGACCTTTTATTTTTTCTATTAAGTTGTTTTCTTTATCATACAACACTAAACAAGGCATAGATTTAACATCAAAAGTAGAAGCGAAACTAATTTTTGAATCAGATAAAAAATAAATATTAGCATGGTTTAATAACTTAAATTTAGAAGCAAATTGTTTGATTTTTTCAATAGGTTCATACGAAATAAATACTACCTGAATAGCTTTTAATTGTTCTATATTCTGCTGCACCATTTCGGCTTCGTGGTTGCAAAAATCGCATTCACTATTAAAATAGATAAATAAGGTAGGTTTATTTTGCACTAAATTTTCTTGTGTAAACACTTTGTTATCTAAAGTTAGATAAGAAAAAGTAGGCATTTTTTTAATGTTTTCTGCTACTTGTTTTTTGTGATTAATTTTACTCACCACTTTGTAACCCATAAATGCAAGCAAACTGATAATGAGTATAGGGATAACAATTTTTAGAATTTTTTTCATGAAGTTAATTTATCTTAGTGTACTTAGTGCATTCTTCGTGTCTTTGTGGTTAATTAACTATAATTCAACGTAAAAAACATTACCACCACAACCCACAACAACAACGCACTACCATAGCTACTCGCTACAATTTTAAACCCTAAATCCATAGGTTTGCCTTTGTCTTTTTCTGTGAAGGCTAGTTTGCCTATAAAATACGCTAACAATAACCAGTAAGCCAACTCAAACAAATTTAAAACTTGTAACGGATAAATAAACCAAGCATCTAAACCTTTATAACCTACTATATTAAGAGCCGATAACGGATAAAAATATTGCAAATCTTCTAAAGTATAATTAGTTTGAAAAAAGTAAAACCATATAATTTTTAAAATTCCCACGCCTACAAACACAAACTCTGCTTTGATAACTGCATCAAAAAGTTGTTTGAATGTGATGCTTGCTTTGCTATAAAAAAACGCACCTGCATACAACACACTTGAAATTAATGTGGTTTTGATTAACAGCAATATTGGTATTGTTAAATATGAAACCCATTGCCATTTTTTTTGAAAAGTTAAAAAATCTTCAATTTGTTTTAGACTTAATTTCTCAGATAAAAATAAAATAAATAATTTTTCATTTTCCAAAAAATTTTTATTAATAAAGTATGTTAAAATTGAAATACTAATTATTAAAATGAACTTTCGCATTTTAATTAATTGGTGTTTTTTAATTTATTAATCAAAGCTATTAAAAAAGATAAAGATAAAGCTAAAGAGCCAAATACTTTTATGTAATTTACATTTTCATTTTCGACTGAATAATAATATGTCAAGTAAGAACAAATCAATATTAAAATTCCAAATTTTGCAATAATAAATTTTTTATTATTCATCATTATGTTCTGTTTTTAAGGTTATTTTTTTTCTGGTAAATTAAGAGTTCAGGAAATAAATAGTATTCCCTGAACTCTTATGTTAATTTACCAATCACCAATTAATGATCCACAACCTATAATAGCTAAACCGATACCTAAACCTGTTGTTGAAGTTAGTAAACCAGCTGCACATAAAAATCCAGATACAAAATCTTGACCATCTTTGCCACCTTGAATGTTAATCATTTGGCTTTCTTTAATTTTTTTCATAAGTTTAAAATTTTAAGTTTTTTTATTAAGAATCACCATGCATGCACAATGTTAAACCAAGTAAAGCAAAAGGTCCTAAAAGTCCCCAGCCAAAAGTTGCGATACCAACTCCAAAACCACACGCAGCAGCATCTTTATTGTCAATACCACCTTCCAGATTTTCCATCTGATTTAATTCTAATTTTTTCATCTTGTAAAAATTTAGTTGATTAATAATTTATTTTATAGTTCTCAAAAATATACATCTAATTTTAAATTTCAAAATCTAAAATTTACTTTTTTTTATAAAAAAACAACTATTTTTGCTAAAATATTTACTAATCAATATTTTATTAAAATAAAATTAATGAAAATAGGTCACAAAATAAAAGGCATACGTGTTGAAAAAGGATTTACAACATCTTATATGGCTGAAAAATTAGGCGTATCTGAACCAACATACAGAAGGTATGAAACAGACAAAAGTTTTCCCGATGTTGTTATGATCGATAAAATTGCTAAAATACTTGACAAAAATTTTATTGATTTACTTCCGAATGAATATCTTATTCAGAACAATAATGAACAAAAAGGAGGTCTTGCCGTAATTCAAAATTTAGGTACAATTAACAATCTTTCAGAAAAACTTATCGATCAATATGAAAAAAGAATTAATGAAAAAGATGATATTATAAAAGAGTTAAAAGAAATTATTATTGAACTTAAATCTAAAAAATAAAATATAACAATTACCGTTTAATTAAAATGTATAACTAAAAACTATTTTACTATGGCATCAACTTCAGAAGTAGGTCATGCAAAAAATGTAGCCAATTTTCAAGATTTAATTGAGTTTGTAATTGGCTATGGAGCAACTTACAATCCGTCTAAAAACAGTTTAAAACTTCAACAACTTATTGCATTAAAAGATAATGCACAATTAAAACTTAACGATGTAATAACTAATAACACCATTTACAACAACAAAGTTAATGAACGTATGGTAGCTTTTGGCAATTTAAAATCGTTTTCTACTCGTTTAGTCAATGCTCTTCAAACAACAGATGCAACAAACGAAACGATTAATAATGCCAAAACATTTAATCGTAAAATGCAAGGCAAAAAAGCATCAACTACACAAACTCCAACCGACCCAAATGCACCAGCTCCAGCAACCATTTCTACAAGCCAACAATCTTATGACCAACTAATACAACATTTAGCTGGTTTAAAATCTGTTTTAGAAACAGAGCCAAGTTACACACCAAACGAGGTAGAACTACAAATAGCTACAATTGATAGCAAAATTGCAGACCTATCAGTTAAAAATACAGCAGTAGCAACAGCATATACAAACATAAGCAATTCAAGAATTTCAAGAAATGAAACGCTTTACACAAGCGAAAACGGAATTTATGAAACCGCAAGCGAAGTAAAAAAAATATATTAAATCAGTATTTGGAGCAAGCAGTCCGCAATATAACCAAGTTAGCGGAATAAAATTCAGCAAACCAAGACTATAAAGCAACAAAAAAAGAAAAAAAAAGAAAACAAAAAGACTTATTGCTCACGCAATAAGTCTTTTGTTATTATTATTTAGAAAGTTACCTACCCTATTTAGATGTTTTACTACCTCTTTTAGATATATGTAATAAATAAAAAGAAATATAGCATACTAATTTAGAAAACTTTATTGCATCAAAAGAATTATGTGAAATACTTTAAGATATATAGCATAAATCAAAAGAAATATATCATACATTATTAGATTTATATCATAAATTTTTAGATTTATGTCATACATTTTTAGAAAACTACCGAACAGCCGAAAGAAACTGCTTAAATCTTTGTTATTGAAAAGTATTCTATATGAGTAATGAAGTCTATCTAATCAGTTCAAATCTCGAACTTTTTCAAAATTCAATTCGTTAAAGTGTCGAATAACTACATTAGCTTTTGATAAATCTTGGTCTTTCGAATGAAAACTATCGTAACCCACGCAGAAAATTCCTGCTGAAACTGCGGCTTGAATTCCATTGGTGCTGTCTTCAATTACGATGCAATTTTCTTTTGGAGCAACTGACAAACTCGCAGCATGTTCAAAAATAGCAGGATGTGGTTTCGACTTTGGAAAATCTTCTCCTGATACAATATGGGTAAAATATTGATGCAAATTAAATCGAGTAAACACTCTATTAATCGTAACATTTGAAGCCGATGAAGCTACAATCAACTGAATTCCGTTTGCGTGCAAATCTTTAATTAATTCTTCTACACCTTCAATTAAATACAAATCTTCTTTCAAATCGAAAGCTTCATTAAATAAATGACGTTTTCTTAAGATTAAATCTTCCACATCTTCTTGTAAATCGAACTGTGCTTTTAATTTCTGAAAGATATTTCGAGTAGAATTACCCGTAAACGAACGATACATTTCATCTGAAACTTCGATGCTTAACTCCTTAAAATGTTGGTAATACGCAAAATGATGTACCGGTTCGGTATCTACAATTACGCCATCCATATCGAAAATTACAGTTTGTATCATATTAAAATTCAAATTCTCTGCCGTCATCGGCTAAAAATACGTTTTCAAAAATCGTTTGAGCTTCTGTTTTAAAAGGTTCGATAGAACCATAACGTGTAGAATAATGTCCTAAAATTAAGTTTTTAGCATTAGCTAATTTTGCAATTTGAGCAGCTTCTTTTGCGGTTGCGTGTTTGGTTTTTTCGGTGTATTGCATTTCAGAATCTAGAAAAGTAGATTCATGATACAACACATCAACATCTTTGATAATCGGAACGATAGATTCATCATACATCGTATCGCTACAAAACGCATAACTCATTGGTTTATCTGGCGGAAAGGAAAGCAATTCATTGTCAATCACTTCGCCTGAATCTAAAGTAACATTGCCACCCGATTTAATTTTATCGAAATACACTTTTTCGATTTTGTATTTTGCAACCGCTTCGATATTCAAATGGCGTTTTCCTAACTTTTCTTGAAATAAAAATCCGTTAGTATATACTCTATGATTTAACGGGATAGTTTTCACAATTACGGTTTCATCTTCAAAAATAACTTCGCTTTCTTTGGATTCTAATTCGTGGAAATATAAATTATAACCCGTAAACGAACCCGAAGCTCGCAATTGCAATAAAATAATTTCTTTAATTCCTTTTGGACCATAAACATGTAAATCATTTTCTCGATTTAACAACATAAAAGTCGAAATCAAACCAATTAATCCATAAAAATGATCGCCATGTAAATGCGAAATAAAAATATGATTAATGCGAGAAAACTTGATTTTATGCTTGCGCAATTGCACCTGCGTTCCCTCACCACAATCGATTAAAAACATATGATTTTTTATGTCTAAAACTTGTGATGTTGGATTCGTAATGGTTCTTGGAGTGGCTGCGTAACAACCGAGTATTTGTAGTTTCATTTTTTAGTGTTCAGTCGCAGTTTTCAGTCGCAGTTACTGAATACTGTAAACTGAGACTGTAAACTTTTATTAAAATCCTAAATCGCGTTCAATTTCGTCCATTTCAATCATGTCGTGAGCTTCTAAAACAGAAGGAACCACGTTTAAATAATTGGGAACTTTATTAAAATCAACCGTGTCAGTAACAATAATCATTGATTTTTTTGCCTTTTTGTGGTTTTTGGCCAAGTCTTTAAAATACACTAAATCGGCATTCGATATGGCTTTATCTTGCGATACATCCAAAATCAAGTTTTGATTTTGAAATGCGTGATATTCATTGGTTATTTTTCCCACAAAAGCTGCTACATTATTTTGTGTATCTTTAATTATTGTAGTATGTCCTTTTTGATCGACTTTCATTTGTTGAATTTCTGATTTTATGCTAAGATACTAATTTTTAATCTTACTTGCCAATAAATAAATTACCGCCATACGAACCGCAACGCCATTTTCTACTTGCTCCAAAATCACTGATTGTTTAGAATCAGCCACATCTGAAGTGATTTCCACTCCTCTATTAATTGGACCAGGATGCATGATTACAATTTCTTTATTTAGCGAATCTAATAATTCTTTGGTAACGCCATATTGTTGGGTATATTCTCTTGTGGTTGGGAAATAACTTACGTCTAAACGTTCGTTTTGAACACGTAACATATTGGCTACATCTGCCCATTCTAAAGCTTTTCGAAGATTAGGCTCTACCTTCACTCCAAGAGATTCGATATATTTTGGTATTAACGTTTTTGGTCCACATACTTTAACTTCGGCACCTTGCATTTGAAGTGCGAAGATATTGGATAAGGCTACTCTCGAGTGTAAAATATCACCTATAATTACGATTTTCTTTCCGCCTACGTCGCCTAATTTTTCTCTGATTGTAAAACTATCTAATAAGGCTTGAGTTGGGTGTTCGTGAGCGCCATCTCCAGCATTTACAACACTTGCTCCAATATTTTTCGATAAGAAATGAGCTGCTCCAGGACTACTATGACGCATAACCACCATATCCACTTTCATCGATAATATGTTGTTAACAGTATCAATTAAAGTCTCTCCTTTTTTAACCGAAGATTGCGCTGCCGAAAAACTAATCACATCGGCTGAAAGTCGCTTTTGTGCTAATTCAAAAGACAGTTTGGTTCTCGTACTGTTTTCGAAGAAAATATTGGCTATGGTAACATCTCGTAAAGAGGGTACTTTTTTGATGGGACGATTGATAACTTCTTTGAAATGGTCGGCCGTTTCGAAAATTAAATCAATATCTTGTTTGGTAATATATTTTATTCCGATTAAATGATTTACTGATAATTCTTTCATTTATATGTAGTTGTGTGTTTGTTGTTGTTTATTTTGTAACCAGATATACCGCGTCTTCACCATCATTTTCTTGCCATTTAACAATTACTTTTTCATTGTTTATGGCATCCACTTGTCTTCCTCTATAATCCGGCTGAATGGGTAAATGACGACTGAATCTTCTATCGATTAGGGTTAAAAGTTCTACTTCTGATGGTCTTCCAAAAGATTGTATTGCAGTTAAAGCAGCATTTATACTTCTTCCGGTATATAAAACGTCATCGATAAAGACTACTTTTTTATCTTCAACTAAGAAATCTATCTGGGTTTTGTTAGCTTCCAAAGGTTTTTCGCCTCTTCTGAAATCATCGCGAAAGAAAGTAATATCTAAAAATCCCAATTGAATATCAGAAATATTGTAATTCAATTCTAAAATTTGTTTGATTCTTTGCGCTAAATATTTACCTCTTGGTTGTAATCCTATTAAAACGGTATTGGAAAAATCTAAATGATTTTCAATTAGTTGACAAGCTAATCGATGCAAGATAATGTGTACTTCTTTTGAAGTGAGCAAAACTTTTTGACTCATAGTGTGTTGTTTGTACAAATTTAGAATTTATATTTCTAATAGCAATCGTATTGTAAAAAAAATCCCGTTACTAGTTGTAGTAACGGGATTGATATTAAGAATACATTTTCTTTCTTAATTCTTTGATTTTCTCATCTTCTAAATACTCATCAAATGTCATGTATCTGTCGATAGCGCCATTTGGTGTTAATTCTAAGATTCTGTTGGCTACCGTTTGAGCAAACTCATGGTCATGTGTTGTAAATAAAACCGAACCTTTGAAATTTTTCAACGAATTGTTGAATGCCGTAATGGACTCAAGGTCTAGGTGATTTGTTGGTTCGTCTAACATTAATACGTTAGCTCTAATCATCATCATTCTTGACAACATACAACGTACTTTTTCACCTCCAGATAAAACGTTACATTTTTTCAAGGCTTCTTCTCCAGAGAAAATCATCTTTCCTAAGAACCCACGAACGTAAACTTCATCGCGTTCTTCTTCGGTTTTTGCCCATTGGCGTAACCAATCTACTAAGTTTAAATCTACTCCATCAAAAAACTCATGATTATCAACTGGTAAATATGACTGTGTTGTAGTAATTCCCCAATCAAAAGTTCCTGAATCTGGAGTCATTTTGTTATTTAAGATTTCATAAAAAGCTGTTGTTGCTCTTGAATCTTTTGAGAAAACTACAATCTTATCTCCTTTAGCCATGTTTAAATCTACATTTTTAAACAATGTTTCTCCATCAATTGAAGCTGCTAAATCTTGTACATTTAAAATTTGATCTCCTGCTTCTCTTTCCGTTTCGAAAATAATTGCTGGATATCTTCTACTTGAAGGTTTAATCTCGTCTAAATTTAATTTTTCAATCATTTTTTTACGAGAAGTTGCTTGTTTTGATTTAGCAACGTTCGCACTAAAACGACGAATGAACTCTTCTAATTCCGCTTTTTTCTCTTCTGCCTTCTTATTTTGTTGTGCTTTCTGACGTGCCGCTAATTGGGAAGACTCGTACCAAAACGTATAATTTCCTGAATAGTGTGTAATTTTTCCGAAATCAATATCTGAAATATGCGTACAAACTGCATCTAAAAAGTGACGGTCGTGCGAAACAACTAAAACTGTATTTTCATAATTCGCTAAGAAATTTTCTAACCATCCGATCGTTTCAAAATCCAAGTCATTGGTAGGCTCATCCATAATCAACACATCTGGATTTCCGAATAAAGCCTGTGCTAATAACACACGAACTTTTAACTTTCCATCCAAATCAGCCATTAATGTGTAATGATATTCTGGACCAATTCCTAAGTTAGACAACATTGTTGCTGCATCACTTTCGGCATTCCAACCGTTCATTTCGTCAAATTGCAATTGTAATTCCCCGATTCTGTTGGCATTTTCATCTGTATAATCGGCATACAAAGCATCCATTTCTGTTTTAACAGCATGTAATACTTTGTTTCCCATCATTACGGTATCTAAAACGGTATATTCGTCAAATAAGTTGTGATTTTGGTTTAAAACCGACATACGTTTTCCTGGTTCCAA
Source organism: Flavobacterium sp. UBA6195 (assembly GCF_002422095.1). GTDB lineage: Bacteria > Bacteroidota > Bacteroidia > Flavobacteriales > Flavobacteriaceae > Flavobacterium. The sequence continues at coordinate 6,807 of NZ_DITB01000130.1, read as the reverse complement.
GATAACTCTACCTGAAGTAGGCTCCATTTCACCAGCAATAATTTTCATGAAAGTTGATTTTCCAGCACCATTTGCTCCAATAATTCCGTAGCAATTTCCTTGCGTGAAAGTAGTATTTACTTCATCGAATAAAACTCGTTTTCCAAATTGAACCGATAAGTTTGAAACTGTTAACATTTTTATTTTTTTATTAAAATTGTTGCAAAAGTAGTAAAATAAGTAGATTTTTGAGCAGTTTAATTAATAATTAATATGACCTCATTTTAACTGTACCTTAACAACTAGATTTAAATTATTCTAATACATTTGTTCAATAATATTCAGGAGTTGATGATTAAAAATTACTTTAAATATATATTTCCAATTTACGTTGTCTTTTTTTCTTTTTTAATTTCTTGCAATAAGACTTTTAAAGAGGATGACTTTGTAGCTTATTTTGGAGGTGAAATTATAAATCCTCAAGAAAAATATGTACTTTTTTTAAAAGACAATGAAGTCGTTGACACCATTTATTTAGACAAAAATAATCGTTTCATACATAAATTTGACTCTTTACCTCCTGGATTATATAGTTTTAAACACAATCCTGAATATCAATATGTATATTTCGACAAAAATGATAGTTTAATGGTCAGGTTAAATACTTTTGACTTTGACAATTCAGTCGTATTTTGTGGTCGCGGAGATGAAAAGAACAATTTTTTAATGGAATTATATCTTAAAAATGAAGCCGATAAAAATAACATGTATGATAATTTTGATAAAGATGTAAAGAGTTTTATCAAAAATATAGATTCTAGTTTTGCTATTCGCAAATCTTTCTACTTAAAACGTAAGGCAGAAATTGGTTGGGATGAGAATTTTGATGTAGTTGCAAAAGCTTGTTTAGACTTTCATCATATCACCAAAAAAGAAATTTATCCTTATGCACACCAATTTAGAACAGGAGAAAACATTAGAACAAAACTCCCTTCTAATTATTACGAGCACCGAAAAGAAGTTGATTTTGAAAATGCACTCTTAACCAATTATTCACCATTCATCAAATATGTAAGTGTAATGTTAAACAACGTTGCGCTTCAAAAAGACCATCTAGATTTGAATGAGAATTCTTTGGAGAACAATATAGAAAAATTAAACATCACAGATACTTTAATTAAAAATCAGAAAGTTAAAAATGTGGTATTGAATAATGTTGCTTTGATGTACTTGTTAGAAGATCAAAACATGTACAACAATCAAAAATTTATTGAACGCTACTTACAACTAACTACTGATAAAGAAAACAAAAAAGAAATTTCTGAAATTTATAATTCAGTTCAAAATTTAAAAGTAGGGAATCGTTTACCGAAAATTGAATTTGTCAATAGTTCATATCAACCAGTAGATATTAATACACTAATTAATAAACCAACCGTTTTGTTCTTTTGGACGAGTCACGCTGAATCTCATTTTGCAGCTTCCCATAAAAAAGTAACCGAATTGCAAGCTAAGTATCCAAATTATGAATTTATTGGTATTAATGTAAATGATAATGATGCCAATTGGAAAAACGCTTTAAAGAAATATAATTTTGAAGGTATAAAAGAATTACACGCTATTGATTTTGAAACCATTAGAAAACAATGGGTGATTACAAAAATCCACAGAATTATCATCTTAAATGCGGATGGAACTATAAAAAATGGTTTTGCCAATTTGTTTGACGTGAATTTTGAACAGAATTTAAAATAAAATTAGTATTGTTTTTGGATAACCATTACTAATAAAAAAAGCGTTCTAAATTAGAACGCTTTTTGCTTTTTATATTCTTCAGAAATTATTTATTTCCTTTTTCGTAATCAGCAATAAACTGAGCAATTCCAATATCTGTTAATGGATGTTTTAACAATCCTGTAATTGAAGATAAAGGCCCAGTCATAACATCAGCACCAATTTTAGCACAGTTTACAACGTGCATCGTGTGACGTACAGAAGCAGCTAAAATTTGCGTTTCAAAACCGTAATTATCGTAGATATCTCTAATTTCTTGGATTAAATTTAATCCATCAGTTGAAATATCATCTAATCTTCCTAAGAAAGGAGAAACATAAGTAGCACCAGCTTTAGCCGCTAATAAAGCTTGACCAGCTGAGAATACTAAAGTAACATTTGTTTTAATTCCTTTATCAGAGAAATATTTACATGCTTTAACCCCTTCTTTAGTCATCGGTAATTTCACTACGATTTGTTCGTGTAAGTCAGCTAACTCCTCACCTTCTCTAATCATACCTTCTAAATCCATTGCATTAACTTCTGCACTTACATCACCGTCAACAATGTTACAAATATCTACGTAGTGTTTTAGGATATTGTTTTTTCCTGTAATGCCTTCTTTAGCCATTAACGATGGGTTTGTAGTAACACCATCTAAAATTCCTAATTCTTGTGCTTCTTTAATTTGCTCTAAATTAGCTGTGTCAATAAAAAATTTCATCTTTTTAAATTTTAAAGTATTGTGTGTTGTTTCGAAATGCAAAAGTACAAATAAAAAATTCCAAATTCAAGGGCAAGGACAAGTTGAGAAAATTTAAACGTAAATAGATTTAGAAGTTATATCAATTCTTTTTTTGAAAATTTTTAAAAATCCAACCATCATAACTCATAATTGAATTTTCATCACTTGTTGAACCTATAATTATTGAACAATCAAATTTATCAAATAATTTGTGCTTTATATCTAAATCCCATAGCTCTGAAAAAGTTTTCTTCTTTAAAGTCTCAACAATCTTAGGATTATTTTGTTCACAATAATTTATATCAAAAAGAAAAAACAATTGATTAAATTTTGGATTTGAGTTTATTGGAACAATAGCTGTTTTTTCAATTTTACCATTATAAACAACATCACAATCGTATATTTCACCAAAAACTAATTCGAAAAAAGGGTTACTTAATTTTGAGAGTTCTTGATATTCTATATTTCCTTCACTTTGATGTAAAGCAGATTCAAAATCGTTTTGATTACACTTTGGACATCTTAATTTTTCGCCATCAAAAAAATATTCTACTTCTTGACAATTCGGACATAAAAATCTATTTTCCATTTTTGAATACCTTAAATTTGAAATAAACTTGAATGAACTACAACTTATAATGATTCATCAACATTTTCTCATACACCGTATCAGGCAAAATACGTTTTAGAACAATAGAAAACTTTTGCATGAATGCCCCAACTTTATAATGTACTTTTGGTTTATCCGTTTTAATGATAGCAAAAATTGCTTCTGCCATTTCGTTTGGATTACTGCCGCTATCTACATGTGAATCCATTTCTTTTAAGGTATTTCCGTAAGGAACTTCATAAGCCGAACCTTTCACAACCGGCGCATGATAACGTCCTGCAGCAATGTTAGTAGCAAAATCACCTGGAGCGACATTCGTAATTTGGATTCCGAAGGATTTTACTTCCATTCGTAAGGCTTCGGTGATTAATTCTAAAGCGCCTTTTGAAGCGGAATAAATCCCACGATAAGGCAATCCCATATAACCTGCAATCGACGTAATATTAATAATCAAACCCGATTTTTGTTCCCGCATTTGAGGCAAAACCGCTTTCATCACTTCAATTGGACCAAATAAATTCGTTTCGAAATTGTTACGAATTTCTTCTGTTGGAATTTCTTCGATTGGACCTGTAATTCCTACTCCTGCATTATTAATTACAATATCCAATCGTCCTGATTTTTGAATCACTTCGGCAACACAATTGACAATACTTTGCTTATCGCGAACATCCAAAGCTACTAATGGAAATATAGAATTCGTGATTTTTTCAGGATTTCGGCTAGTTCCGTACACTACAAAACCTTTTTGGTGTAAAAACTCGCCAATTGACTTTCCAATTCCTGATGAACCACCTGTAATTAATACTACTTTACTCATTTTAGTGTGAATTATACTGCGAAAATACGGCTTTAAATTATTTCAAAGAAATTCCTAACCCAACTTTCTCCGAAAGCAACACTTTTCCTTTTTCAATCGTGCTTCCAAAAGCGATGTCGTTGGCAATTAAATTCGCGCCATCTAAATCTACATAATCCACTAATGGAACTAGAACAGAACCGGCTGAAATTCCTACAGTAGATTCGGTCATGCAGCCTATCATGATTTTGAAATCATTTGCTCTTGCTTCTTTAATTAGTTCTAAAGCTGGAGTTAATCCGCCCGTTTTGACTAATTTGATGTTGATGGTTTTATAATGCGATTTTAAATCGGAAAGTTTTGTTTGTTCTTGGCAATCTTCATCGGCCATCCAATTCGCAAATTTAGAAGCATTCAAATGACTGTAATTTGAAATTCCAGTTTTCATGGGTTGTTCAATATAAGTAAATTGAGCTGATAAAGGATTTTCTTCCAATTGCTTACATTCTGAAATAGAGAAACTTCCGTTGGCATCTAAAGCGATTTCTTTTTCGCAATTCAACAATAAATCCAATGCTTTTTCATCGTAATGATTCCATTTTACTTTGAATTTATTCCAATCGGATTTTGCGATTTTTTGCAATTGCTCTTCTATTTGGGCGACGCTTATGGTGATGGAAGATTCAGGTAATTGTTGTATTTCAATCGAATTTAATTCTAAGAAACTCTTGTTTTCTAACTTCCCGAATAAATCCCAATACGCACAATCTAAAGCCGATCGCAAAAAAGAATGCAATTGTAAACTTTTTAAAAAAGTATAAAATTCGATTGGATGATTTATGGATTGTTTTTCGATTTGGGTTTGAATTTCGGCTAATTTCTGAGTGAAATCGGCTAAATTAATTCCGTAGTAATCAATCGCTGTACATTCGCCAAAACCAGTTTTTCCGTTTTTGGAAAGCGAAACAATTAAGGCTTCTCTAAACGAGTAACTTCCATAACTAATTGAAAACGTTTCTTTTAGTTGTAAGCGAACAATTTGCCAAGTGATGTGCATAGGAATTAGAATTGGTGTAAAAATAAAAAATCTCCACAAAGGGAGATAACAATTCAAAAGAAATAAAAAATGGCAAGCGACCTACATCGCACCGCTACAACCACATACCTTTGCTGTGTTCCCACCCTGGAGGAGTCTGCAGGAGCTGGTCGTGTAGGACTTGCCGATGCAAATATACAACCTTTTTATATTTTTGCAAGGCAATTGTGAGTATAAAAAATCATTGTATATTTACGTAATTAAATATTTCAACCATGTTAAAAGTTAAGCTATTCGCTTTCATTACTTTAGGTGTAATTTCTACGTCATGTAAAGAAGATGAAAATGCATTAAAAAATTTATTTTCGATTGAAAATTCTACTATAAAACCGATTCTTAAGTTAGAAGAAAGCATTGATTTGGTTCTTCAAAACAAAGAAAACAAGGCAATAGATTCTGTTGTTTACTACATTAACGAAGTTAAAATTGGTTCGGTAAAAGGAAACGAGAAATTACCTTTCGCCTTGAACAATCAGAAACTAGGAAACCAAACGATTAAAGCTTTAGTTTATTTTGAAGGACAAAATATTGATATCTCTTCAGGATTTTCAATTTATGCTAGTGCTGAACCAAAGATTTTGAATTATAAAATCGTGAATACTTATCCGCATGACATAAATGCTTACACGCAAGGTTTTGAATTTTATAATGGCGTATTATTAGAAGGAACTGGTCAATATAAAGAATCAACGCTAAGAAAAACCGATTATAAAACAGGAAAAGTTACCGAACAAATTAAATTAGAAGATAAGTATTTTGGAGAAGGAATAACGGTTTTAAAAGACAAAATATATCAATTGACTTGGAAGGAAAAAACAGGTTTTATTTATGATGCCAAAACCTTCAAATTAGAAAAAACGTTTTCATTTGAAACAGAAGGTTGGGGAATTACGAATGATGGTGAGAAATTATATATGAGTGATGGCTCTGAAAAAATCTATATTTTAAATCCTGAAACCTTTAAAGTAGAAGATTACATTAACGTTTATACAAATGGTGCTAAGATTGAAGCGGTTAATGAAATGGAATGGATTAATGGAAAAATTTGGGCAAACATTTACCAGAAAGATGCAATAGCTGTAATTAATCCAAAAACAGGTGCTGTTGAAAACGTAATCAATTGTCATGATTTAAGAAGCAAAGTAACACAACACCAAGAATTAGATGCGTTCAATGGAATTGCATACAACCCAGCTACTAAAACGTATTTTGTTACGGGTAAAAATTGGGATAAAACTTTTGAAATCAGTATAACAGAATAAAAATTCAAACCATTAACAATATAAATAGATATAAAAAAAACCGACTCTCGTCGGTTTTTTTTTAGTTTATAGCTTTGGCTTTTTCGTTTTGGCCAGTAACCTCATAAGCCATTTTTAATATCGTCTTGGTATTTTCATCTGATGGTTTAATAGCATAAGCTTTTTCAAAGTCTGGAATTGATTTTGCAAACATTTCTTTTCTTTTTTTCATTAATTCATCATATTTCTTTTTATCTGCTCTAGAATTATTGATTTCATTTACTAATTTTTCATCATCAGCTAAACTAGAAAATCCAGCATTAAAATATATATTAAACTCACCAGTCTTAAGTTCTTCGTCGTTTGGAAGTAATTTTCTTGCTTCTGAATAAACTGCTTTAGCTTTTTCATTCTCTCCATTTTGAGAATATACTAAGGCTAAAATTTTATAAACCTCAGCTTTAGTAGTATTATTTTTAACATCTCTAGGTTTTTCATGACTTCCTAAACTAACGAACTTAGAACGCTCTTCTTTAGAGTTAAATTCTTCTTCTTGCTCGTTAA
>NZ_DITB01000041.1 GCF_002422095.1 Flavobacterium sp. UBA6195 | reverse complement strand
GCAGCACTAAAGGCGGATCTTCTGCTACAGGTTGGAAAATCAATGACAAGAAAGGTGGATTCCAATTTAACGACAAGTTCAAGCAACAAGAAACTCCTCCAGGTATGATTTCCATCGAAGGTGGAACTTTTACAATGGGAAAAGTACAAGATGATGTAATGCATGATTGGAATAATTCGCCAAACCAGCAACATGTACAATCTTTCTTTATGGACGAAACTGAGGTTACGAACAAAATGTATTCTGAATATTTATTTTGGGTAAAAACAGTTTTTCCACCAACTGAAGAAAACTATAAACACATTTACAACGGCGCGATTCCAGATACTTTGGTATGGAGAAATCGTTTAGGCTACAACGAAACAATGACTAACAACTACTTAAGACACCCTGCATATGCAGACTATCCTGTTGTTGGAGTAAATTGGATTCAAGCTGTAGAATTTAGCAAATGGAGAACTGATCGTGTAAATGAAAACATTTTAGAGCGTGAAGGTTATCTAAAAAAAGACAATAAAATTAAACTTGGTTCCGATGTAACCGCGGAAAATTCATTCAGTACTGAAACCTATATAAACACTCCTTCAAAAGCTTTCGGTGGTAATGAAGAAGTTGTTTTGAAAAAAGAAATGGGTAAAGGAAGAAGACAAGCATCTGATACTGCAAAGAACGTTTATGCCCAAAGAAGTTCTGGGTTAATTTTACCTGAATATAGACTACCAACTGAAGCAGAATGGGAATATGCAGCTACAGCTTTAGTCGGAAATAGAGAATACAACATTTACAAAGGGCAAAAGAAATATCCATGGAGCGGTCAATATACACGTTCTTCAAAAAGACAATACAGAGGAGATCAATTAGCCAACTTTAAACAAGGTAAAGGGGATTACGGTGGAATTGCAGGATGGTCTGATGACGGTGCTGATATAACAAATAAAGTAAAAAGTTATGCGCCTAATGATTTTGGATTATATGACATGGCTGGAAACGTTGCGGAATGGGTTCAAGACGTTTACAGACCTTTAGTAGATGATGAAGCAAATGATTTCAATTACTTCAGAGGTAACGTTTACACAAAAAATAAAATAGGTGAAGATGGTGCAGTTGAATTAGTAACATCTGACAACATAAAATACGACACTTTGAGTAATGGTAAAATCATGGCTAGAAATTTCCCTGGTCAAATTGCTCAAGTTCCTGTTGATGAAAACGAAACTTATTTAAGAACTCAATTTTCAACTTCAGATAACAGAAATTACAGAGATGGTGATAGACAATCAACTAGATTTTATAAATTTGGTAATTCTGAAGAAGGTTCTGACACTGACAGCAAAAGAATGTATGAATCTCCTAAACATTCTATTACAGCTGACAGTTTAGGCAAAATGAATAAAAAATATGATAAGTCTGACAAAAGAACAACTTTAGTAGATGATAATGTTAGAGTATACAAAGGTGGTTCATGGAGAGATAGAGCTTATTGGTTGGATCCAGCATCAAGAAGATTCTTCCCTCAAGATATGGCTACAGATTACATCGGATTTAGATGTGCGATGTCTAAAGTAGGACCTAAATCTAAAAAGAAAACTCCAAGAGGAAATCCAAAAAAATAATTTTCATACAAAATACTTTGAAAGCCCTTTCTATTGAAAGGGCTTTTTTTTATCTTCGTTCCAACAAATAATAGAACATGACAACCATAAATACACTTCATTCTTTATTTCTAAAATATCCAGTAGTTTCTACGGATACTAGAAAAATAGCACCTAATAGCATTTTCTTTGCTTTAAGAGGAGAAAATTTCGATGCCAACACTTTTACAAAAGAAGCATTAGAAAAAGGAGCAAAATATGTTGTAATTGACAATAAAGACTATTTCATTGACGAACGCACTTTACTAGTAGAAAACTCATTGGTTGCATTACAAGAACTTGCAAAATTTCATAGATTATATTTAGGGTTGCCAATTATAGCCTTAACCGGAAGCAATGGAAAAACCACGACAAAAGAGCTTATTAATTCTGTTCTATCAAAAAAATACAACACTCTTGCCACCATTGGAAATTTAAACAATCATATAGGAGTTCCATTAACTCTATTAAGATTCACAAAAGATACAGAAATTGGAATAGTGGAAATGGGGGCAAATCATCAAAAAGAAATTGAATTTTTATGTAAAATTGCTCAACCTGACTATGGCTATATAACAAATTTTGGAAAAGCACATCTAGAAGGTTTTGGAGGTGTCGAAGGTGTAATTAAAGGCAAGAGTGAAATGTATGATTATCTAAAAAACAATAACAAATTAATATTTGTTAATTTAGATGACACGATTCAAAATCAAAAAACGGAAAATTTAAAAAGATTTAGCTTTACGGTGAATGCTTCACAAGCAGATGTGAAAATCACAGGTGTGGAAGCAAATCCAATGGTAAAGATTGCATACAATAATTTAACCATTAACTCTCAATTAATTGGAATTTACAATGCAAACAACATCAACGCTGCAATTACTATAGGAAATTATTTCAAAGTTTCTGATGAATTAATTAAAGAAGCAATTGAAAACTACATTCCAGAAAACAACCGTTCTCAATTAATACTAAAAAATGGAAATGAAATAATTTTAGATGCTTACAATGCTAATCCAAGTAGTATGGCTGCTGCAATTACAAATTTAATTCAATTAGAAAAAAAGAACAAAATTGCTATTCTTGGCGACATGTTTGAATTAGGTAATGAAAGCCTTTTAGAGCACAAAAAAATTATTGCATTATTAGAAAACGAAACATCGATATCTACTTACTTTATTGGAAAAGATTTCTTCAAAAATCAAATTCACAATACACATATGAGTTTCTTCGAAGATTTTGAATCTTTTTCAGTTTTTTTAAAGACAAATCTTCCAAACAACAATTTACTTCTAATAAAAGGATCGAGAGGAATGGCATTAGAAAAAACTTTGGATTTGATATAAAAAAAAAGCACTTCAAATGAAGTGCTTTTTTGTGGGCGATGAGGGGTTGGAACTTTCCTCATAATGCGCTCATATATAATAAATTATATAAGTCTAAAAATCAAAGGTCTCGATTTTGCTCCTTCATAAAGAAACAAACATCACTAAATCTTAATACTGTAAATTTAATAATTTTTATAATCTTCTGCAAATTAATTCATTACTAAATCATACTAAAAATTGAACTAGTTGTATAAGTTTATAGTGATGCTTTCTTGATTAAATCTGTTTAAGTAATTTTCAATTTTAACCAAAAATCAAGTGAGTTACTTGTTCATATTTTATGCCACTATATGTACAGAACTCTTCAATCGTTAGAAACTCATTTTCGAGCTTATTGAGGTCTTTTTTTATCTTTTGCATCAATCTAGTACTTTGGCGATAACTCTTGCCTGTTATTCGTTGTATGTCCTTAGGATAGATGCATACCCTCTGATTATTCAATTTCATACTTTATCCATGCCTTTGATTAGGCTTTGACTTACTTCTGACGTGCAGAAAATCTTTTGCAATTTAGTTATAATTTTTCATACTTATTTAGTGGATTTTTTATGTTCATTTAAGACACTTGTGTCGATTTTGGACATATGGTACACTTGTTACTTTTTCTTTAGTGAAATGCTTTGTAAACTTTGCTTTAATCATTCAAAATGTGGTTGCAACTGATTGAAAGAATGAAGGAGATTTTAGATGAATGTTTAACAAAATTTTGAAGTAATGGCTAGACAGAAAGGCATAATTAAATTAAAAGGTACTATCGGAGATATTACTTTTTACAAAACGCAAGATGGGCACTTGGCAAGAGAAAAAGGAGGAATTGACGCTAGTAGAATTGCAAGTGATCCTGCGTTTCAAAGAACTCGTGAGAATGGTTCCGAGTTTGGTAGAGCTGGTAAAGCAGGAAAAATGCTTAGAACAGCTTTACGACCGTTGCTTTTAAATTCTGCTGATGGTAGAATGGTTAGTCGCTTAACTCAAGCGATGGTAAAAGTTATCCAAGCAGATTTAGTAAGTGAAAGAGGTTTGCGTAACGTGATTGATGGAGAAGCTGAATTGTTATTTGGCTTTGAATTTAATATCCGTGGTAAGCTTGGTACAACTTTGTTTGCTCCGTTTGTGGCAACGATTGACAGAGTTGCAGGAGAAATCACTGTGGATTTGGCATCATTTATTCCTACGAATATGATTGCTGCTCCAAGTGGAACTACTCACTACAAAATCATTTCTGGTGGAGCTGAAATTGATTTTGAAGCTGAAACGTATGTGGTTGCTACATCTGAAACGGCAATTTTGCCTTGGGATGGAACTGCTACTGCTCCAATTAACCAAATAAATGCGGTTACACCTGCAAGTACAAAACCTTTGTTCTTGGCTTTAGGTGTTGAATTCTATCAGGAGATTAATGGGCAAATGTATCCGTTGAAAAATGGTGCTTTTAACCCTTTGTCGATTGCGAAAGTTGATAGCGGTGTGTAATGGTTATTTGGTTAACTAGAACTTATTTCCCTGAAGGAACAAATGGTAAACTCGAATGCGAAGGCAAATTGATTTGTAACACTATTGAATTGCCATGGAAGATGAACGAAACGAAGGTTTCCTGTATTCCGGAAGGGAAATATTTTATTAGAAAGCGATATAGTGCAAAATATAAATGGCATTTGGAATTGGTGGATGTGCCGAATAGAAAGTTTATTCTATTTCATCCTGCTAATAATGCTCAAAAAGAATTGCAAGGTTGTATTGCTCCTGTTACTAAACTTTCTGGACCTGGATTAGGTTTGATGTCGAGAAAAGCTTTTACGAAGTTAAAAGACTTTGTTTACAAAGCTTTGGACAATAAAGAAAGTGTTGAATTAATTATCCAATAGATCCTTAACAGGATGACAAAAAACGTAATTATGAAAAAAATCATTAATAGAGCAAAAGCTCCCACACCAAAATTCTTCAAAGTGCTTCGAACTGTTGGGTTGGCATTAGCTGCCGTTGGAGGAACTATTTTAGCAGCTCCAATTGCTTTACCCGCGATTGTAACTACCATTGGTGGTTATGTTGCTGTAGCTGGTGGAGTTTTGTCAGCTGCAAGTCAGCTTACTACAACTGATGACAGCCAATAATCCCACGTTGATGGGAACTGCTGGAGGCACATTTTTAAGTATTGTACCAAATCTTTCCTCTGATGATATTGCCAAAACGGTTATCTTGGCTACCGTTGGAGCCGTTGTGAGTTTTACGATTTCGTTACTGCTTAAAAGCCTAAATAAGAAGCACAAAAAATAAGTTTAGCCCTAGTTGTGGTGACCTTTGGGTTAAACAAAATGAAAGCCAAGTCGTGAGACCTGGCTTTTTTTATTTGTTTCGATACCTCATCAAAATGGCATTGCGAAGCTCATTGATTAAGTGGATGTTTTTTGCGTGGTGTGCTTCTTGTTCTTGCAGCAGCTTGAGTGCTTGGATGTTTTTATGATGCAACTCGTGTTCACGCATCAATCGGGTTGCTTTTGGATTGAACTCTTTTTTGAATTCATAGAGAGATAAGAACGGAATAACCGAACCGCGAAGAAAAGGCATCCAGAATTTTGATTTCCATAGGCTCATGGCAATCCAAAAAATGTCCTCTTTTTGAGCTTCGGTTTGGAAGATTAATACAAAGCTGTTTGTAAAAGCTTCATTGCTTGGTTTTCCGCTATTTAATCCTTTCGATAATACGAAAAAATGCGGTTTGGCATAGTGCACCCCAGGTTGGTGGGTTTTAATAAAAATTGTGTCCATAATACAAGGATTTAAAGGTTAACTTCCTTCTTCTTCCTGTTCTGGTTGCCCGAAATGTGAATAGAAAACCAAAGTGCCTCACACACATTTTTGCAAAAGAAAAAAGGAAAAAAAAGAAAGCCGTCTTGCCTTGTGGAGGGTTTCAAAAAAGCAAGTTTTTCGGATAAAATACTACCCGACTGAGTAGTGTTCAGTGGACAGTTTTTAGTGCTCAGTGAAGTAGTGAACTGAAAAATGAGGGTGGAGATTTTATCCGGAACCGAAGGCTTGAACTTGCTTTTTTGAATACCCGGAACAAACCTTTGGCTTCTTTTTTATCCTTTTTTTTGTAAAAATGTTTACCCCAAATGTTCTTATGAAATGGGGTTTTAAGGGTGTTCAATCGGGACTGGTAAACAAGGGTGTTTTTTTATTTGCTTACGTGGTGTATCGGTTGTTGATGCAAATAAAAATACACTGTTGTGGTGGTTTGATTTTTGAGGATGCTTTGAAAGTGTTCAGTATTCAGTTTTTAGTGTTCAGTGGAGTGCGTGAACTGGAAATGGGAAGCATCTTCAAAAAACAATGTGATGCTTCCTAGTGATTGGGCAGTAGCGGAACAAGGGTATGGTTTTCTTTTACACTAAATGACCCTGATTAAGCAAGTTTGACAATAAAGTCTTATGAAAATGAGAGAAAGAAAACCATACTCTTGTGGGGAAAATTTGATTTTTGATAATGCCTTGATTGTTTTTAGTTGCTAGTTTTTAATGTGCTTTGAACTGGAAATGGGAGGCATTTTCAAAAAACAATGAAAATTACGTTAGCGGTAGCGTTCCTATTCTTTTTCGGGTGGGTGCGGCTGGGCGCGGATATTTTACATAATAACCCTTATAACTTTCAGGGGGACTGCGTGGGGTGTTGGGAATGAATTATAAGGTTTATTATGTAATAATAGCTTGGGAGTGGTTTTTGTGTGCTTTTAGCGTTTGTTTTTTGAAATGGGTGTAAGTGGATAAAAAATGGCGGACTGTGCGCGAGGGGTTGGGAAAACAGGGAGCCATTTTTTATTGACTTACTTGGGGGAAAACAAGTGCTAAAAGTGCACGAAAAACCACTAGTGCGGTGGGGAGCGTTGGACTGGGTGGGTGAAACTACTTCAGCGAAGCGTTCCGATTTCTTTTTATTTGAAATTAGCGAAATGGAGCAAACAAAGAATTGATGCCAGGAAACTTGGACTAGAAGCGATTTTTGTGCAGCTGAATGAGATAATAAATCTTAGTAAATAGTTTATCTACCCACCTTATCTACCCACTTATGGTAATTTAAAATGAATAATCCAATATCCACCTTTAGCTCCATTCATTCTTTCCAACAAACCTAATTCTTTTAAAAAAAGTAAATTTTTATCAATAGCAGAAAGACTTAAGCCTAAAACATCTGATAATTCACGAATGGAAATTCTACTGTTTTTATGAATATTTTTTAAAATATCTATTCTATTTTCAGTTAGTTTTTCTACCCACTTTTCTACCCACTTTTCAAAATCAAATGGTCTTCTAAGTGTAACAGTAAACATTCCATCAATATTAAATTCTGGAGGAGTTAATCCTTCATCATTCATAACATCACGAATACGAGTTATTCCTGAACCTATCTGTTCTACTAATCTCATTCTTTCAAATAAACCAAAAATTAATGGATTTCTACTTGCACTTCTTTTCCCAAATTCACTTTTTGGAACTGCACTTACTAAACCACCTGGATTAGATATTTCTACTCGATCATCAAATACTTCGATAGTTATTCTTGCTCCTTTATCGTAGTAATCGCGATGAGCTAATGAATTTATAATTGTTTCTTTGAATGCTGTTTCTGGTATTTCCCATAATTCTTTTCTTGCTTTACCGCCTTCTCCTTCAATATCATATCTTACATCTAGTTTTGACTTTAACCAAATCATACTTTTTTGATATTGTTGGTATAATGTTCCTGTCATTACTTTATCATCAACGATATAGCGTTTGTCTGTGCCATCAAATGCTACACAACGAATTACTGCTTTTTCAAAAAACTTTTCAGGATTACTTCCAAAAAATAAAACGGTACCGTTTTTTAATTGGCCATCATTTGTTACTAACTTTAGATTGGTAAATAATTGTTCGTTTGAAGTTACATTGACTAAGCCAGCTTCAAAACGAAATGTATTGATATTTTCTTTTGCAATGTCGTCTTCTATATTTGCTTCTTTACAAATGGCATCATCAAAGTAAATTTTATCAGCTTGCTGGAAAAAGTCTCTCATTTCTTCAACCGTTGTGAGTTTCTGCGAATTTGGACCTTGACGCACATAAATTGCACCTGATAACACATAAGGTTTATTTTGACCTGATGGGACTTCGATTACTGCTATATTTTTACCATCTACCTCAATAATATTAAAATCACATTTCAGCACTGGAGATATCTCGTTTATTGAATTTTGTATTGCTGAACGTTTAGCATTATCAATTGTTATTCCTTTAATAGTGTTAGCATCATCAACGCCAATTAAAACAACACCTCCTGAAGCATTTGCAAAAGCACATACTTCCTCTGTGATTTCCTTTATCTTATTTGGAATACTGACTTTGAATTCGGC